>JBJMLT010000475.1:0-4506 GCA_045805165.1 Flavisolibacter sp. | reverse complement strand
TTTATGTGTTCTGGTATATTCAGCATCCAGCTTAACAAATCTGTAAAGATTGTTATCAAGTAAAGGTGAATTTAACAGGCCTATAAAAAATCCGGAGCTTTCAAAATTAAATTGGGCAAGGCTTGTTGTTTTATTTTTAACTCCTGCAATTTTCCAGTTAATGATTGTTGAAAGAATGAGACCATCATTGAAAATATATTTATACGATTTGATCCTGTTGATTAATGCGTTAAGACTATCCCTTCTGGTTAAAAGATTATATTCAATATTAGGTATCCTGATTGTCAATAGTTTATTTGCCCAGTTAAATTCATAAGTTAAGGATGTGGCAAATGAACTTATATTATAATAATTGATCCTGTCTGTTATACCGCCATTCAAAGAAAAAAGTGTTCTTGTATTTTCCCTGAATTTTGAGGGTACAATATATTTGGGTACCACTCTCGGAAACTCTATAGTATGACTGGCTGTGAATTGTTTTGTTTGTACAAAAATGCTTCCTGTGCTTGCATCTAGTTCAGTTCCATAACGAAAATTAGTGGTAGCCTGATCCGATTCTTTAGCAAAATTTCTGTTTAGTATTCTTAGGGTAGCTCCAACTCCAAGCAGATTTCCTTGTCCTATGATTCCCACATTTCCCTGATTTCTGCTTGCTTCCAGGTTGGCTGTAATAGAATGCTTTTTAGCAGGTGTAAGTCGTATTTCAAAATCAGCGGTGTCTTCGCCTGTTCGTGGCAATTGATTGATATTTACAAGTTTCCATGCACCGAGTGAATTGAATTTATATTGTGTTTTTATATAGTTTATTTGACTATATAGATCTCCCTTATGGAGGTAAATAAAATCAGTAAATTTCTTTGGTTTGAACTTATTCTGGTAATACAAAAAATTATATTCACCAACTCTGTGGTGCTTTAAGGTATAAAATGCAGTGTCAGCATTATAATCGGTATAAATTGACACATTCCCTATATAATATCTGGTTAAGCGTGCGCTGTCGGTATTGGGTTTTAAAACAACATCAATATCTGCAGTTGGATTTAATTTTCTTTGTTGCAGCGCCTGAAGTAATTGAGCTTGTTCAATGGGGTCAAAGGTCGGACGCAATAAATTCAGCCCTACCGTGTCCCATAGTGCTAAAAGATCTTCTTTTGAAAAACGTAAGTAGCCATTATTACGGTACACATCGGAAAGCCTGTCAAATTCAAGAGATATTTGTGGCTTGGCAAATGGGTCGCCTTTTTTAATAACAGATTTATTCAACGATTCAAGGGTGATCTTTTCTAAAGTATCATTTTTAATATTGTATCGTATCGAATCTAATTTGATTAATATTCTGGGAAATACATAAAAATTTACTGTTGTCCGGTATTGGTCTTCTATAGTATCAATCCTTATACTATAGCTTATTGAATCCCTGTAATACCCAAGTGAATTCAAAAGGGCATGCATGCTTATTTTTGATTTTTCTGCATTAATGCTGTCATAAACCGGAGGACTTTTTAAAGTTTTCCAGAATATCAGTTTTTGCTGCTTTTCAATATGTATGCTATCGTCTAGTTGCTGATTTAATTGATCCGCAAGTTGTTTTCTTTGATCCGTATTAAATTTACCATTTAATGTAATATTGGTTTCATATACAAATGGCTTATTTGCCTGGTAATTTTTAACAGTTGAACAAGAAAAAATAAAGAAAGTGGAAGCGGCAATTACAACAAGATGGAAAGTTCGAATGGTTTTTGCCGCGGAATCAAACATATTGGTAAATCCTGTCTATGCTAAGTAAAAAAGAAATCAAAGATATTCAAAGTTTAGGCCATAAAAAATACAGGGACGAATTAGGATTGTTTATCGCTGAAGGTCCTAAAATGGTCAGGGAATTCATCCATCTCATTCCAGGCAACATAGTAAAGATATATGCTCTCGAAGAATGGACTCGTTCAAATAGTAAAGATTTGAAAATTCCAATTGAAACCGTATCTACTTCTGAATTGAATCGTATTTCCCAATTGCAGACGCCTAACCAGGTTATTGCTGTAGTTAAAAAGCTGAAAACAGAAAACGTTCCGGTAAAAGGTTTTATTGTATATCTGGATACAATACAGGATCCCGGTAATATGGGAACAATAATTAGGATCGCCGACTGGTTTGGAATTGATGGAATCGTATGCAGCAGTTCATGTGCAGACAGGTATAATTCAAAAGTTATTCAGTCTTCTATGGGAAGTATTGCCAGAGTAGCTGTTTATGACGATAATAATGATGATTGGTTGCAGCAACAAAAACTACCCATTATGGCCGCGTCATTAAAAGGTACATCAATATATGATTGCAAACCGGTAAAAGAAGCGATCCTTTTAATTGGAAATGAATCACAGGGTATTCGTCCTCAATTTTTACAACTTGCTGCCAGTCACATCACCATCCCTGGTAAAGGCTATGCTGAATCTCTAAATGCTGCCGTCGCCACAGGTATTCTCCTCTCTCACCTCTTCCCCCAATAAATTGTAATTTGTAAATAGTAAATCAGGTTAATTGAATTTAATAGCTTTAATCGGATTCACCCTCCTTACTATAAATGACGGTATAAGTAATATTAAATAGGACACTATTAAGGTGCCGGCACATACTGCAGCTACCTGCCACCATATTATTTTAACAATTGCGGTGCTCATATAATACGCTTCTTCATCAAGTTTGAGGAATCCCGTCCGTTGTTGCAACCATAGTAGGCCAAGAGAAAATATCAACCCTATGGCAATGCCGGTAAATGTTATTATAGTTGAATGCTGAAGAAATATTTTTTGAACAGTCCAATTGGTAGCTCCAAGAGCTTTTAAAATACCTATCATATGTAATCGTTCTAATACAAGGATGATTAGACAGGTTATTAGGTTGATCAGTGCTATTATGATCATGATTGTAATAAGTATAGCCTGGTTCGTATCCTGCACATTTAGCCAGTCAAATATATTCGGGTAAATTTCATGGATTGTTTTTGTATCCCATAGTTGCGGAAAGAGTGGATTATTGAATATGGAATCACTAATGGCTCCCATATTTTTATAATTATTTAAGAAGATCTCATAGCCACCTATCGAATTGTTATTCCATCCACTTAATCTGCGAATTAATTTTATATCTCCAATCGCAAAGGTCTTATCATATTCTTCTACACCTGTTTTATAAATTCCGGTAATAGTTAGCCTGTCCGGTCTCATGGTTCCATCAGGCTTTAAAAAAAAGATCAATAGCCTGTCATTAACTTTCAGATTCAAAAGTTTGGCCGTATATGTGGATACCACAATCTCCCTGGAATAGCTACTGTCATTAAAATGTATCCAGCGTCCCTGTTGAAGGAACGATTGAAGGTGGCTGAAGTTATAAGAAGGGTCCAGGCCTTTCATTAACACTCCTTCCATTTCATCCTTTGTTTTTAAAATTGCATATTTTGTTGCGAATGGATTAATGGAATTCACTTCCTTCATTTGTCGAATGCTGTTTACCAGCGAATCATTCATTTCAATGGGCGTTTCTTCCGCAAGAGTAGATCTTGAAGGCTGTCGAAAAGAGATTCGTATATGTCCGGAAAAGCTGAATAGTTTTTGACTAACCGTGTCCTGGAATCCATTTACAAAAGAAAGAGTTATGATCATTACTGCAACGCTGATTACCGTAGCAGCTATCGATAGCCGTATTATAAACCTCGAAAAGGTCTTACGCTGGTTAAATGCGATCCTGCGGGCAATGAAAGAGGAAATATTCACATTTAATAATTAAATTCTTTAACCATAAACAACCTGTATGCTAATAATGTTCGTCTTAAGATAGTATCAAAAATAAAGCGTCGATTTTAAATCCCTTATTTTTAATATGATTCAGACCTGTTTTTAATGTTATTTTATTAAAGATCCATAACTACAGTTAATGAAATTTTATCTATCTAAGTTGACCTCTTATTTTCGTTTTATTGTAACCTTAATGGCTTTTGAATTATTTTCTTTGGTTATTAATAGTGTAAATGCGCAGGAAAATAGGACGGACTATATCAGGTCGGTGAAATTATACAGGCAGGGAGATCAGACTTCATTTCCTGTTTTAATACTCAATTCCGCCGATGTTCTTGAGCTCGATTTTGATGACATGAGTAATACATTCAGGAATTATTATTATACATTCCAATTGTGCAATGCTGATTGGTCGCCGAGCATGTTGCATTCCTTTGAGTACATTTCGGGATTTGAAAATAACAGGATAACTACCTATCGTAATTCATCTATTTCTAATGCGAGATATATATACTATCAGGCTATGTTGCCTGACCGTAATTGTTATCCAAATAAGTCTGGAAATTATTTACTGAAGGTCTTTATAGATAATGATACATCTAATCTCGTTTTTTCAAGACGTATGATAGTAGTTGATAACCAGGCTTCCATTTCTGCTCAGATCCAGCAACCATATAGTGCTTCCTTATTTAACGTTGCGCAAAAGCTTCAGGTCTCT
>JBJMLT010000474.1:0-5334 GCA_045805165.1 Flavisolibacter sp. | reverse complement strand
CTGATTTGCTTTCCTTTTCAGGATAATTACCTAATGCAAAATATCCTTTGTCCTCGATGGTAAATCCGACAGGAGAATCCATTGGATTGCCCGGAAAATCAGCTCTTTTTTTCCATTTATTTTTAGAGGGATCATACTCCCAAAAATCTTTTTTCAATGTACTTCCATTGCTGGCTACAACCATATATCCTTTATTTCCAATGGAGAAAGAGGAAGCATAAAAAATATTCTTACCCGGAAAATCAGTTTTCTCGTTCCACCTATTTGTCGATGGATCATATTCCCAAAGTTCACTTTTCTCATTAGCTCTCGATTTAATTAAAATATAAGCTTTGGTATTAATGATAAAATAGGTAACTGGAATATCAAATCCTGGATAGCTTGCTTTTTTGGTCCATGAATTCCACTGTGGATCATATTGCCATAGGTCCCTATAATCCCCATTGGCTCTTCCCAGTCCCACATACCCTTTTCCGTCAATAGCAAAAGCAATTGAATTTTGCCGGCCGTCTGCCGGAAAATCAGCCATTGTATACCAGTTAGCTTTTACCTCTTGAGTAACAATATGAGATTTGGAGCAGCCAATAATGCAACAAGCCGATACTAAAAAAACTATTGTCTTTTTGTTCATATCAGAAAAAGATTGCAATCGGAAATATTATTTCACGGTATTGGGTGGTTATTCAGCAGATTCGTATGAGGATTACCTAAACAAAAGAATAGCGGCGGATTGATTATTACCCTTTAGTTAGTTTTAGCTTCAGCGGCAAAGATAGGGTTCATTTTAAAATCATTCAAAATCATTACGAATGCTAATTATTGATGGGCTCGCTTATATCAAATCTGGCAATCCTTCCCATTGGTAAGGTTCCAATTTGCTTTTTTTGTCAGGCCTTTCTTTTGTGGTCCTGATGGTATATACTGGATGGTAAATCAACTGCTCTGAGGGCATTTTATAATCTAATAGCTGCTGTATTTCATTATCAGTCAATTGAGGGTTTAGCCATTTTAATTCCAGCTCTTTTGGAAGAAATAGAGGCATTCTAAAGGCATTTTCTCCGCCATTATGTATCATTCGCATCACCTCATTCGCTTCGCGTGTAATTAGCGTGAAGGTTCCCGTTACTTCTCCAGTTTCTTTATCACCAATATTCGGATAATGGTAAAGGCCTGGAATGCAAAATAATTTTCTTTCTTTTAATTGCACATGGTAAGGGACCTTGTTTTTAAAAAGCTTTACTTCCCTGTGCTCAAAAATTCCTGTTACAGGTATCAAACACCTTTTATTTCGAATGCGGTGCCAATAGGAACGTTTATCTTCTATGATCTTTTCACTTCGGGCATTGCACATGCTGTTCCGGCCCTTTTTTATCTTTTCAGGAGTATTCAGGTATTCTGGTATAATACCCCATTCAAAAGCTTTTAATTGGAAGTTGTCATTTTCAAAAATTAAAATGGGATATTTTCTAAAAGCCTGAGCCATTACATGGATATTCATATCATAACCAAGCTTCAATTGAGGATCTACAATTAGGTCAGGTAAATAATCAGTCACTTCTTCAATGGTAGTAGAAAATGAGATATCATAGCACATCAGTAAATATTTTCTATTTCTTCAAATTTAACCTTTGCTTCCCTTCTTCCATATTTTAGCCGGATATATAATTCACCAAACTGCAGCTCATAGTTGGTAACAACACTGTCACTCCTGTTTGGATTCCAGCCTAGTTCTTTTACATACTTGCGCATTTTATCCTTCATTCTATCTGTAATATGCTTTTCCCAATCCGGTTTAAATACTGTTGAGTAAATTTTATATCCTTGTGGTTGGCTTGCCGCTAATTCTAATCTTTTTTTATGTTCAGAATTGTGCCACTCATATAGAAAGCGGTTAGCATCATAACTAATGGCTCCGAAATGATCCATAGCAGTAGTAATATTATCATAATGACTAATTAAAAAATATCCTTTTATTGTTTCGTCAAAAGGTTCTTTAGCTCTGATAAACGTTTGCCTTATGAAAAACATCTTTCCCCTTTCAACCAATTTTTCCAATAATGTTGTCGTAAATAGATAAAACGGATTAAACATATCAGTTGGCTTTTGCCTTTGGTAATTCAGAAGTTTTTGTTGTGAAGGCATGGGACAGCTTTTCCTGCTTCAATTTCCACCGTGTTTCATAATCCTGAACCCCGTACCTGACAGTTCCTTTTCCAAAAGAATGGTTTACCTCATCAAGAGATATCATTAACTGTCGGTTCTTTGCCCTATCCATTGAATCAAATAATCCTAACTGGATCTGCTCCTCTGGAACCAGCTCCTGAACCACCACACCCGCTTTTTGATAATAGTAGCCTGCCTGAAAGATCATATCAAGCCCTTTCATGGAACTCTTGATTAGCTCTGCGCTTAAATTAGTGGCAACCGCCAATTGTAATGTAATAGTTTGGAAAAATTGTTTGTCCAATGGTCGGTGTGGATTCGTCTGAATGAATACTGTTATTTTTTTCGCACAGGATCCTTCCTTTCTCAACTTTTCAGCACATGAAAAGGTAAATGTCGCCACTGCCTGTTTCATTTCTTTTTTAGTTGTGATTAACTTTCCAAATGATCTTGATGTGCAAATATTTTTCCTTTTCACATCGGCCTCTTCCCATTCTATGCATGGGACTCCTTTTAATTCATGAAGGAGTCTTTGTCCTTTCACGCTTAAATTTTTTCTAACCCATTCCTCTGGTGTGTTTAATAAATCCCAACCTGTATAAATTCCATTTTGGTTTAAAAGATCGGCAAGTTGTCTTCCAATGCCCCAAATATCTCCTACATTCGATTTTTTTAACAGCCTTATTCTTGCTTCATTAGTTTCAGCACAAAACACACCTTCTTTCAATTCTTCCCTCTTTGCATGGCGGTTTGCCAGTTTTGCAATTGTTTTTGTCTGCCCAATGCCAATTGTTACCGGTATTCCTGTGCACCTGTTTACCGCTTCTTTTATTTCTGTTGCCAGAATGTAATGATCCTGATATTTTAAATCACTAAGATCAGCAAACAATTCATCTATTGAATAAACTTCAGTTCGGGGAATAAATTCTTTAATTACATTAATGACTCTTTGACTCATGTCTCCATAAAGAGTATAATTGGACGAAAAAACCTTGATGCCGTACTTATCAATAAGGTCCTTAGCCATAAATGCAGGTTGGGCCATTTTAATCCCGAGCAATTTAGCTTCTTTGCTTCGGGCAATGGCGCAACCATCGTTATTAGACAAAACAATTACTGGCTTCTTTTGTAAAGATGGGTCAAATACAGTTTCACATGAGCAATAAAAATTATTGCAATCGATCAGGGCGATCATATTCCAAATTTTAAGGCATCAATTATTATTGCGGTTACTATCCCCCATACCTGGAAATCATCTCCCTCGGTGATCATTATATTTTTATACTTCGGATTAGCTGGAACAAGCATATAACCTTTTATGTTTTGTACAAGGAATTTTACAGTAAATTCCCCATTTACCACAGCTATCACTATTGAATTATTCCTCGGCTTGATAGATCTGTCAACCACTAAAGTAGCTCCATGAGGAATATGTGCACCTGTCATAGAATCGCCTTCCACTTCAAAATAAAATGTAGACGAAGGCTTTCTGATAAATCTTTTATTAAGATCAATGCCTTCTTCCATGTAATCGGAAGCCGGAGATGGAAAACCGGCGGTAATGTGCCCCAGGAAGCGTAAAGGACTATTCTCCATTATACTAATATATTTAGCAAATATTAGCTAATTTTTTTAGTATAGCAGCAAAAATATAGGTTATTTCTTACCAGCCTCTTTAAAGATGCCCCCGATTTCAAATCTTAATTTCTTTTAAAAAATAAATCTGCTGTTGAGCTTACTTGTGCCCGGATTTTGCATAACATATCCTATGAAAATAAATAAACTGGAGCCTGTTAAAAAAGGAATGGTAAATGTTATTATTGAAACGCCGCGTAAATCACAAAATAAGTATGATTATGACCCGGAACTAAAATTATTTAAGCTGAATAAAACCCTTCCAATGGGAACTGTTTTTCCTTTTGATTTTGGTTTCATCCCAAATACTAAAGGTCAGGATGGAGACCCTTTGGATATTCTTGTAATTATGGATGAACCTGCATTTCCAGGCAATTGGGTTGTCTGCCGACTTATTGGGGCCCTTAAGGCAAAACAAAAGGAAAAGAATGGCAAAGTGGTTCAAAATGACAGGCTTGTGGGTGTGGCAGATTGCTCCGTTTTATATGCTGATATCAAACATCCAAATGAATTGAATAAATCAATGGTACAGGAAATTGAGAATTTTTTTGTTGATTACAACAAGCATGAGGGAAAAGAATTTACACCCCTCGGATGGGCGGACCCTATGGAGGCATTAAAATTAATTCAAAAGGGATCAACTGGATAATTAATGCCAATCCTTCACAGCGGCTATCTGTATTTTATAAATTGTAGAGAAGAAAAATTGCAGCCATACTCATACCAAAAGATGTTACCCAGGCGGTTGTTAATCCGGGGCCTAATAATCCAAGGATTTACTTTAACTGCCTAAAAAATCCTTTTTTTTTATTCATTGTACCAATGGGCCATTAATAATTAATTTAATTTAATTCAATAATCTCAGATGGTAGCATAAAGAAGGATTATTGTCTAATTTAGTTTCAATCTTTTTATCCAAATAATATCAGGTAAAGAATATAACCTTGCGTATGAAATTGAAGAGCATAACAGATAAATTATTAAGAGGTGATTTTCTATCTCTTTTAAATTTAACTGAGAAAGGGAAATTACATCCGGCGGAGGTAGCAAAAGTTTTGAATAGTCTGCCAGCCGATTCTTTATACAATGCTTTCACAGAGTTGTCATTTGAAAGCCAGGTAGATGTTTTTTCTTACCTCGATCCCTTAGCTCAAAAAAGATTGGTTGAAAAGCTTCCTAAAGAAAATGCTCAACAAATATTGAACTCTATTAGTTCAGATGACAGGCTTTCTCTTTTTTCCATATTGAATCCGACAGAATTAGCCCAATATCTGGAATACCTTAATGAAGAGAACAGGAAAACTACTTTGGATTTTCTTGGGTTTCCAAAGCAAAGTATTGCGCGGCTAATTAATACAGACTTTGCCACTATTAATAAAGGAATGACTTTAGGAGAAGCCGTGGACCACCTTCGTAAATCTCATCCTGATACAGAAGTAGCAAATTATATTTATGTAGTAGATGAAAAAGGAAGATTGATAGAAGATATTCCATTAAGGCGTATAGTTCTAAATGATCCTTCCCGGAAGGTGGAGG
>JBJMLT010000473.1:0-6587 GCA_045805165.1 Flavisolibacter sp. | reverse complement strand
GCAAATAATGTAAATAACTATTATGTAGAAAATCCCATTCCAGGCCATTTCTTTTTTAATGCAGGAGTAAAATTCTATTTAATATCTAATCAATAATATTGATCTGAGATTTGAAGAGCTTCAAATAATCAAATAAAAGACAGGTGGCTTTTTTGCCACCTTGTTTTATTTGGTATGTTTAGCAGTATTTATGGAGCAAACAGATTCATTGAAAATGATAGCATTTGCGGAGTGGGAAAGCAGGGTTTGTTTAAATAAGCGAGTAAAATCTGTATTCAAGTGAACTAAGATGAAATTTGTTTACCTTCTGAACAATTCCAAAATTGTAAAACAAAAAAATGAAGAAGAATTTATTTAAAGCGGTAGGAACTGTATTGCTTTTGTTGTTTTTTTCTAAAAGCTATACACAGGACGCAACTAAAAAACATCTTCCGATAATTGATGTACATGTACATGCCATGAAAGTAAATCCGGCCTTTGGGGGTGATATGTGTCCCTGGTTTTTAAGCAACATGCCGGGTGGCGACCCCAATCAAGCAGCACCTGCTTTTTTAACTATCGATTGTGCCCAGCCGCTACATGCGACTAAAACGGACAAGGAGTTTCAGGATTCTTTAATGGCTACCATGAAGCGATTAAATATGACGATTATTGTAAGTGGTGACGCAGGTATTATCCGCAACTGGCAAAAGACAGCTGCACCTGGTAGGGTAATACCAAGCATTGGAATTAGTTCTTCTAAAGAAATGACTGTTATAGCTTTTACTGATTCGCTTACATCTGGTTTTTATAAAATTATGGGTGAGGTGGCGCCACAATATCAGGGAGTATCTCCAAGTGACACATCACTTGATGCTTATTTTGCGGCTGCAGAAAGATTGAATATACCGGTAGGAATTCACATGGGTACCGGTGGAAATGGAATGGCAAATATTACTTCGCCAAAATACCGTGCATCTATGGGTAATCCTTTATTGCTGGAGGATTTGCTGACGCGTCATCCAAAATTAAAAGTATGGGTAATGCATGCCGGCTATCCGATGATTGATAACATGATCGCGTTAATGGGAGCCAATGCATATGTATATGTTGACGTTGCAGGAATGATTTGGAGCTATCCTTTAGCGGAAGTTAATGATTATATTAAAAGACTAGTGCAAGCCGGATTTGAAAAAAGGATCATGTATGGAACGGATCTATTGGTATGGCCAAAACTGATAGAGACTTCTATCGGAGTTATTGAGAATGCAAACTATTTATCATTTGATCAAAAACGCGATATTCTTTTCAATAATGCTGTTCGCTTCTTCCGCCTGGACGAGAGTAAATATCAATAGTAAAATGGCTTGGAGAAAGAAAATTAAATGTATAATACTTAAAAAGTGAATTATGCAAAAAAGAAAATTAGGCAAAAGCGGATTAGAAGTATCTGCACTTGGTCTTGGTTGTATGGGATTAAGTTTTGGTTTAGGACCTGCCATAGAAAAAAAAGATGCGGTTCAATTAATCAGAAAGGCCTTTGAACTTGGAGTTACTTTCTTTGATTCTGCCGAAGCCTACGGTCCATTTGAAAATGAAGCATTGCTTGGTGAAGCATTAGAACCCTTTCGTAAGGAAGTAGTGATTGCAACCAAGTTTGGTTTCAAAGAAGGTAAAACATCTTTAGGTGCCGATAGTCGTCCTGAAAATATCAGGTCTATGACTGAAGCTACACTCAAGCGTTTAAAAACAGATGTTATTGATCTACTTTATCAGCACCGTGTAGATCCCAATGTTCCTATTGAAGATGTAGCAGGCACAGTAAAAGAGTTGATCAAGGAAGGAAAAGTAAAGCACTTTGGTTTGTCTGAAGCAGGTGTGAAAACGATTAGAAGGGCATATGCGGTACAACCAATAACAGCATTGCAGAGTGAATACTCACTTTGGTGGAGAGAGCCGGAGCAAGAAATATTACCCACACTGGAAGAATTGGGTATTGGTTTTGTTCCCTTCAGTCCTTTAGGCAAAGGTTTTCTTACAGGAAAGATTAATGAGAATACTACGTTTGACAAGAATGATTTTCGAAACACTGTACCGCGTTTTTCAGAGGAAAACAGAAAAGCGAATCAAGCGCTGGTGGATTTGCTAGGCAGGATTGCAAAAGAAAAGAAAGCAACATCTGCACAAATAGCATTAGCATGGCTGCTAGCACAAAAGCCATGGATCGTTCCGATTCCTGGTACAACGAAGTTGCACAGACTTGAAGAAAATGTTGGAGCAGTAAATATTGACCTTAGTGCTAATGATCTGAAAGACATTAATGATGCTTTGTCAACAATTGAAATACAAGGTGCGCGGTATTCTGTGCAGGCGCAAAAAATGATTGACCGTTAATTATAAACATCAAAATAAAGAATATGAAAGCAGCAATAGTGGGATTGTTTTTGCCGGTAATTGGTATTACAATATTCCTATGGACAATATATAAACCAAAATCCTTCTGCGGCAGGATAGGAAATTATAACCTGTGAAAACAGAATTGGAATTGGAAGGCGGAGTGAGAATTATTTGGCATTTCTTTTTAGAATATTTAAGGCTGAATCCCTATTTTTGCAGCCCTTAGAAACGAGGTGCAGGGGTTGTGGGCAAAGGTGAGGTGGATGAGTGGCTGAAATCAACGGTTTGCTAAACCGTCGTACGGGCTTAAACTCGTACCGAGGGTTCGAATCCCTCCCTCACCGCAGATAAGTAGAATTGGTAATATTAGTGGTATAGGTAATATTAGTTAATTGAGTAAATAGATTATTCGGGAAGTAGCGCAGGCCGGTAGCGCACCTGGTTTGGGACCAGGGGGTCGCAGGTTCGAATCCTGTCTTCCCGACAAAACAGGACAAGGTGGCTTTTTTGCCACCTTGTTTTTTTATATCATCTTCTGAAATGCTGTTCAGGTCTGGGTTTAGCTGAAATACTAAATTTACTTTCTTGGTTCCAAATTTCTCAGTTTTGGTACAATAGAGACTTCCTTTGGAAAATTGTCCCTGGAAGTAAATAAGCCAGTGCAAAAAACCTTACCAGGCTATTCGTTTGTGATTTATTAGCCATCCGGAAAACATTAATGTAATACCAATCAATCCTATAATCAGGTGAAGCGGATGGAATTTTGTAACCATCACCAGTTGTATTGCAATCCAGCCAACCACAATACCGCCTTGCATTAAGATGAAGAATGGATAATGCGCATTTTTTATAAGGGTTAACACAGCTATAAGGCTGCTCATAATTCCAATTACAACAAATAAAACAATACCCGGAATAAGATAATTATCAAATGGAGCAGAAGATTTCAAGTAGTCTGTAGTAATGCCTAACTCTTTACCTGAAGGATCTGTAATAAAGCTGTAACCTGCTGCGAGTGCATTAAGTGAAACAACAAATAACAGAATGATAGCCGTTATGCGTAAGCTATTCTGCATAAGCAACTTTTTCATAATTTCTTTTTTTAGTTAAAGAATTTTTTCCTCTTACATTTTGGAGAACAATTACAGTGCAGGCAATGGTAATGACATTAAATGTTGGAATGATAAAAATTAAAGGACCCACGTTGTAACCGAGACTCAACATTGCCACGACTTTTGCTGTCAATGCTGTCATCAACAACGAAAGAAATACAAAGTAAGCCGGGGCTAATAAATAGCCTAACGGCTGCTTCTTCATTAGCAATAATCCACAAATAAATGCTGCAGGCAAAAGAATGCCTAAATCAAGTCCTTGGACAATCATTGTTGTATAATGCTCAACCTGTACAGGAATAACAGAGCCATCCAACAGTGGTGGTATCAGTATGCTTAGCCATAATAACCCAATAGCAATGGAGTTGAAGATAAGAAAGCCGCCTGTTGCTTTTACAGGAGTACTGGCTTTAAAATTGTCTTTTAAGTTATTGCTGCCAAAGGATAATAGTGTAATTAAGAAAGCATAAAAAGAAGCACCCATCAATACAACATAAGCTAAAAACATCTTGTTATACATCCCCATGACGGTGTAAAACAGGTACGTCACTAAAAAGTACCCCAATGTTCCGGCAAGCAGATATTTTCCTTTCAATGAACCTTTGCGTGCAACGAAAAGTGCAATCATCAACAACGGAATGCCTGCAAACAATGTGATGTAATCCTGTGCGATTCCCTGAGGCGCTACTTCGGCCGACATGTCTTTGTACAGACCTTTTCCGTAAATCGTTACCATTTTACCACGGATGGATTTGTACTCATATTGTCCTTGCCCATCATTGGAGAAAATACCCATGGCGGTGGCAGCAGATGCAAAGAGTGCAATGATGATTACAAGAACTGATATTGATTGTTTGTATTTCATCGCAAAAAAATATTATACTGATTACTAAAGGTCATATTCAACAATTTCTTCTGTTTTTAAATTCTGTTTTGATGTGTTGCACGGTTGCTTTTCGTTGCTTCTAAACCATTTTGCAGAATTGATTAATGCCATTGGCATAGCTATTATCCATAATGCTCCGGCTGCTAAAAAAGCCGGAATGAAAAACGCACCAATTGTGAAGGGTGTAAGAAAACCACTAAATAGTAAGCTCCTGTAAAGCCACCTACTTTTGTAATGCTGTTTAAAAGCAAAAGCTGCAAAGAAGCTGCTTAGGCACATAACGCCATAGCCAATGCAATCAACTGCAACCATGAAAGATTTGTCTGTAAATGCCAATAAATGATTGTCATTAATTTTGTTCTGCAACAGTTGTGGGATAACAACAGCAATCTGTGTGAAATAAACAATGCTAACGCAGGAACAATACACAACCGCAAAAGCTGTTGCAAGAGCAGTGTAGATTTTGTTTTCTTCCGAAACCGTATAGTGCAGGCAAACTATTGTTATTACAAATGCAAACGCAAGCAAAAGTGATGGTAGAAATTGCCAGAATAATTCATAAGGATGTGGCATCAATTTCAATAAAGAGAGTATTGCAAAAACAGAATAGGTTAGAGCAAATACTGCTGCAAGAACTGCTGCAGGTTTGCCAATCTTATTTGCATTAAGCTGTTTCATAAATCTCTTTTTTTGAGTATCTGTAAATCAGAATGAGTAACACTATCATTAAGATGTTCCAAAGGAAATAAGATGTTAAACCGGCGGTTGTCAGCAGCCATTTGCCATTATACACGAAGAGCGCAGCACTAAAAATGCTAATGATGCCATTTGCAATGAGTAGAAAGTAAATTGTTTTGTTTTTGTTTCGGTAATAAGGAGATAACAACCAAGTCGCAACTCCAAGAATAGCATAGCCGCACATTTCAATTGCCCAACTTAATGAAGCTGGATTTGCCATTGATAAAGTGCTTATAGCCATGTCATTATCTGGATTGTAGTTTGTGACTAAATGATGAATGAAAGCGATTTGACAGATGTAGTTAAAGAAAATTAACGCTGCAAAAATGGTTGTCCAAACTACTGATAGCAAAACATGCATCTTATCAAGCGGCAATTCACTTTCAGCATTAAGATAATGTGCTACTGCAAGTATGAGCATTCCGCCAATTAGAATGAAGCCAAAGTAGTATGGCATGTTTTGCAATGAGTTGTACTGCGCAACAAAGTTTGCTGCTGATGTCCACGCAGGTTGCGGTTTAATAAGTAGAATTAAAACAAAACCAACAGGGCCCGAAAAGATAAAGCCTATCAATGCTGCAATAGAGCCAAAGGAGATAAGTGTTCTTTTGTCATTTGCGGCTTTCACATTCAAACTTCTTGTGTTTGGTGTGTTACCAACGCTTGCAGTCGTGTAGAAAGCTGAATGCTGTGCAACAGGTGTATTTGATTTAGGCTTCATGTTGCAGTTTTTTCTGGTGTCTGTTATCCAGTGTCAGGGTACTAATTCTTTGTTTCATTGTGTCCGGCTCATTGTTAGCGGATACTCTTCGCCTTGTTTCAGTATTGTTTTTCCTGAACCAGAGTGCAAGCATTAGCATGAACAATGGCGCAGTTACTGCCCATGGAAAGCCTAGAATTAGTAAATCGTAAGAATAGGTTGGATAGAAGTAAACAATCGTTATCAATGGCGTAACAGCAGCATTGGCTATTAAAGAAAACCTTACCCATTTCTGAAATCCTTTCTTTTCAAACACCTGAATAGCTGCAAAACAGCCTAAGCCCATAAAGATGTAGCCCAGCGCATCAAAATCCCAAAGCATGGAATGTGGCAGTTGCTGAAGTAAACGTACCTGATCTAATTTTCCTTGCATCGTCTGTGGAATTACGGTAGCTAGCTGCACCACATAGTTAGCGGTTACAAATACTGCATACAGTAACGTGAAGATGAGTGCCGCATGGCTCCAAAACTTTTTACTATCCGGAGCTGTGTAATGCAGTGCCAGTATCTCAATTACAAAGGGGATGACAATGCAAAGGGAACTACCGTAAATCAAAATCTCATCTGTTGGGTAGCTTAATACACCGTAGACTTGTAACAACTGAATTACACAATAGGTTACGGTTGCACTGAAGGCTATAATCCCGGACCAAAAGCCAATCGTGTGAATAGCTTTATTCATTATCAAAAAGTTTTGAGGTGAACCGACTGTCAG
>JBJMLT010000472.1:0-4908 GCA_045805165.1 Flavisolibacter sp. | reverse complement strand
AGATAGTTCACTGATGAGTTCGCCCACAAGCGAAGTCCATCCTGTTTGGTGGCTTGCACCTAAGCCGTGGCCGGAATCGCCATGAAAATATTCGTAAAAGAGAATAAGGTGTTCATTACCGGGTTGCTGGTAGAACCAGTTATATTCCCCGTGCAATCTTCTTTTCCCTTGCTCATCCTGCTCGAAAAGATTGATCACCCTGAGTGTGAGTTCATCCGCTACCTGCACAAGGTTCATCTTGTTGCCTGAGCCGGCAGGATATTCTACTGTCAATGCATCCTCATAAAATTCCCCATACCGGCGAATCGACTGGATGATGATGTAGTTGATCGGTATCCAGACAGGTCCGCGCCAGTTTGAATTACCACCAAATATATCTGAGGTAGAATCACCAGGGTCATAAGTAATAGTATAATGGTTACCATTAACTGATACTGAATATGGGTGATCACGATGGTATTTGGATAAAGCCCGTATGCCAACAGGAGATAAAAATTCTTCTTCATCCAAAAGTCTTTCCAGCAAATACACGAGCCGGTCTTTAGGTACAAGAGATAATAGCAATTCCTCACCATCTCCTCTCTCTTCATTAGGCCAGAACTTATTATTCTTTTTTCTGTAATTCTCGAACCACGTAGTTCTTCTTTTAAAATCCGGAAGACGGTCAAATGTTTTTTTGCTGATCGTAGATACAGCATATAAAGAAGTAAGTCCCACTATTGACTTTATCTGTAAGGGCTTTGGTTCAGTCCCTGGAACGCACAATACATCATAAAAGAATTTATCTTCTTCATTCCATAGATGGTGTTGGTTAAGTGATTCTGCAATTAATACAAAGTGTTCAAAGAACTTGGTAGCTGTATCTTCAAATGTTGCATCATGCAATGCAATTTCAAGAGCAATATCCATCATATTCAAAGCATAGGTTCCCATCCAGCTGGTTCCGTCTGCCTGTTCCAGTTGCATTTCTCCGCCGTGAATACTTCTGTTGAATACTCCTATATTATCCAATCCCAAAAATCCGCCTTCAAATATATTATTGCCTTTTCTGTCTTTACGGTTGATCCACCAGGTAAAATTGATCATTAGCTTATGAAATACCCTCTTAAGAAAAGTAATATCTCCGGTGCCTTTTTGCTTTTTATCAATTTGATATACCTGGAAAGCGGCCCATGCATGTACTGGAGGGTTTACATCACTGAAATTCCACTCATAGGCAGGAAATTGTCCATTGGGATGCATATACCATTCCCTCATGATCAATAAAAGCTGATGCTTTGCAAATCCGGGATCAACGGCTGCCATTGATATGCATTGAAATGCCAGATCCCAGGCTGCATACCACGGATACTCCCATTTGTCGGGCATTAAAATAATATCCTTGTTCTTCAGGTGAAGCCATTCATGGTTCCTTCCAAATACACGGTTTGGATTTACATTGGAAATCCCATCGCTTCCTGTTATCCACTTTTCAACATCATAATAATAATATTGCTTGCTCCACAACAAGCCTGCAATTGCCTGCCTTTGAATTTTAGCCATGTCCCTGTCCATATTCTTTGGAAGAACAGCGGCATAAAATTCATCAGCTTCTTTTTTTCTTGTAACAAAGACCTTTTCAAATCCCTTTTTAAAGGGAAGGCTTATCTCTTTATTGCTAAGTCTGCAATAAACGGTTTTAGTGGAATGCGCAGGTACTTTTATTTTATATACAGGAGAAAATTTAGTGCCCTTTTTTCTTTCCTGTAATTCTTTAATGCCTGTGCCAGATATAATGGCATTATTTATGGCATCCTTTACAAAAATGGTTGCATTCGGTTCACCTTTCACCTTTTGCATATTGGTAACGTTATCGGTGAACAGGGCGAGGTTAGCCGACTGGAAATAGAAGAAATAATCTCCAAGCCTTTGATGAGAAGCTTTTACGGATGTTTTGCTTTGTTGAGTAATTATTGCAGGACCTTCAGGCAAAAAATCAGTTTCATGATCGCTAAACCATAAAGTAGGTAAAATACTAAGCTCTGAATTTTTATGGTATCTGTTGGTCGCAGATATTCTTATAAATATATCTGTATCAGATTCTTTGGCATAGGTTATTCCAATATCAAAGTATTGATTGTTATCAAATATTCCGGTATCAAGGATCTCATATTCCGGATCCTGTCTTGACCTCTTTCTGTTTTCTTCTCTTAAAAGATTATATGGAAATTCTCTCTGAGGATATTTATATAAGTAATCCATATAATAATGGGTAGGCAAATTGTCGAGATAGTAGTATAATTCTTTTACATCCTCTCCATGATTTCCTTCACCATTACGTAATCCAAAAAGTCTTTCTTTCAAAATAGGGTCTTTGCCATTCCAAAGACCTATACTGAAGCATAGGTTTTGGAAAAAGTCAGATATACCCGCTATTCCGTCCTCTCCCCATTTGTAGGTTCTGCAATTGGCATGGTCAAAAGGAAAATAATGCCATGCATCTCCGTAAGCACTGTAATCTTCACGCACAGTACCCCATTGCCTTTCACTTAAATAGGGCCCCCATTGTACAAGTGGGATTGTCTTATTTGCATTCCCTTCCATCCGCAGATGTTCTGCCGTCATACGCGCTTATTTTATATACTGCTTTACAAATAGATAACAACCGGTCCTTCTGACCTCGGCACTGAAATTTAAGAAAGCAGTGTGAGATTGTAAAATTACATTAAGGATCAATTGTAAAAGGGTAATATAAGCTTATATCTGTTAAATTGACATTTATACCATTGGTGGAGATAATAGTATAATTTATTCAATCGACTAACCTGCCAGTGATTAAAACTGAAATTTAGTGTTTAGAAATAATAGTTGACAGATATTTTGTTTCTGTATCAGGCTGCATTTGCATTTTGATGTTTCCAAAGATCCCTGAACAATTCACATTTCAATAGCAATTGCTCCAAATTGCCTTCAGCCACAATGCATCCTTTATCCAATAGATAGATATGATCAAACTGGTCAAGCAAATGTAAGCGATGGATTGAAGAAATAATGGCCTTATCAGGAAATGCTTTAAAAAGATTATCATAGATCATTGCTTCAGTTCTTGCATCCACACTGCTGGTAGGCTCGTCAAGTAATATTAGTTCACTGTCTCTGGATGCTAAAATTCCTCTCGCCAGAGCCAGCCGCTGCTTTTGTCCGCCTGAAAGATTTACTCCCTTCTCGCGGATATCTGTATACAAGCCATGAGGCATTTGCTCAACAACGTCAATGAATTGTGCTTTTTCGCAGGCATTTAGAATTTCTTCTTCCCGGAAGGGTAACCCTAAGGTTATATTATAGGCAATAGTATTCTCAAAAATTTCCGGTTCCTGGGGGAACAGGGTAATGGATTCATTAAGTGAATCCATATCGAATTTTTTACCATCAATCAGGATCTCTGTCTCTTTTTCAGGGGAATAAAGTCCTCTTAATAAAGATAGCAATGTGCTTTTACCGCAGCCACTTTCACCTATCAATGCTATTTTTTTCCCCTTTTTAATCTGCACATATAAGTTATGCAGGCTTTGGGGCGAAAATTGCTGATTATAAAATGCGCGGTGCGAAAAATTAAGGTTTTTGATCTCTATCAACTGCCATCTTTGTGGAAGGTCAATTGGCTTGTCTGCGCGATGGTTACGCTCATACGATTCTGTAATATTTGCAGCTCCGGAAATATACGTATTGTATTGAACCAGGTCAGTATATTGTCCTGCCACGTTCTGAAATACACTGGTAAACTGGTTTACATATCCTAGTAAGGTCACCAGCCCGGCAATATAAAATGTTTTGCCTGGCTCCCAATGCTGATATACATATCCTACCACCACCACACAATAGATTATACTAATGAGTATGTCAGCTGTGAACCATTTCCACTCATTGATAATAGAATTCTTTCTGAATGGACGAAATACTAACTGGACCTTATATAATAATCCCTTCTCAATACTTTTTTCCAGCCGGAGTGTAATAACTGTACGAATATTAGATAAGCTGTCGAATAGGTTGGAAGTTACATTATGCTCTCTTTCATTTACCTTATTCAGTGTTTTAATAAATGGCTTATCGAATCTTGAAATAACAAATACATTAAGCAATCCAATGGCTATGGCAATCGATCCAAATAAAGGAGAAAAGAAAATGATGGCGCCCACTGAAAAAACAAATTTTGTCAGAGTATATAAATAAACAAATCCCCTGTCAAAGAAATCCCGCAAAGCTTCATAAGCTTTTTTTATCCGGTTAATAGTTGCACCGCTATGATGGTCCTGATGCCATTTTGCTGTAAGGTGCAGGGTCTGATGGAACTTCTCCTGAAGGTAATTCCTGCTTAAATTAAATGCCAGGGTGCGTTCCATTACTCTGGCTGGTCCATGCATGCTCCACTCGGTAAGCTTTAAGCCTATATAGCAGCATGCATAAATTAAGCTATAATATAAAACCTTGTTGGTATTATTCTGAACCTTTCCTATAAACCATCCGAATAAAAGGGGATTTAAAGAAAAAACGATATTGGCGCAAATGAACATAGTATAGATCAACAAAAACTTTTTACGTTCATTCCTTGCATAGGTCCACGATGTTTTTAATAAAGAAATGTAAGGGTTCTTCATAGCAGCACGGAATTTTGGATCAATGGGAAAGAAAAGATAATAGATAGAAAGAAATGAATTGGAGGATTGGTACGCTTCATGGAATACTTTGGATTTTGATTATTGCCAGGACAGTTCAACCTTCAGCAGGCAATAATGATAAAAATAATAAATACGATCCGGAATTCATATTTACTTTTTTATTTATTTCAGGAAATAAATGATTTCATGTATCCTTTAAAGGCTAATTTTCATTTATTTCAGATCAAATAGTCCGAATCTGATAGGATGT
>JBJMLT010000471.1:0-2042 GCA_045805165.1 Flavisolibacter sp. | reverse complement strand
CTTTTGTTTTTTCCTTTCTTTTCCCCAAGTGAAAAACTAAGTATGCAACCAAAACAGATACTATTGCTGATATTACTGAAGGTATAATAGTAAACCAATTAAAACTGTTGCTTGATGAAGGGTTTAAAAATTTACCTATTTGAATATTAAAATCTAAAAATGTTTTAAATCAGTTTTTTAAATGTAAGTTTTATATATTCCATTTTTTTATTTCAGATGTTCATTCAAAAGAGAATTTTGTTAGCTGTTTTAGTGACATTACCTATAGTTATTGTCTATTCATGTGATTCTATCAATGGGCCAAAAGATAATATCGAGACAAATAAATTAATTAAAGACACCGTAAGGATATATGATTATACTAATATGTTCTATCAGTTTCAGTTAAGATTGTTCAAAGACTCTTTTGAATTTATAAAAAAGCAATCAGATAGTATTAAAGGAACAGTAGATTATGATTATAATGAACTTAATTTGAATTTGAATGCTGTTCAGAGTAACAGACCCAATTCAGATATTGCAAGACAAATGACCGGAGTTTTAATGGTTAAAACATTTCAATTCAATGAAGTTGCTCCATTATTGATCGTACCTAATGTAATTAGCTATTCAAGCAAATTTGAAAATCCTGCCAAAAGTACTTTCGCAAGATATTATAGAGGAACCGGATACTCAAGTTTCTATATTAACCTTTATAAGGATTCTACACTTGAATTTTTCGAAACAAATGATCAAGGACAAAATGATACGGTTGTGGGGAATTGGAGTAAGAATAATCAGTTCATTTATTTATATAATCTGCCCGCAAATTCTTCCATCTTTAAATATAGCCAGAACGGACTTTTTTTCATTTTTGGTGAAGTATTAATAGGGAGGAAAGTAGAATTGAAAAATCACACATTGATTATCAGAAGCTTCTATTTCGTAAAAAAATGAATTATCAATTGGTTGGATCTCTCAGTTAATAAAAGGAATGAATAATTTGAATTTTATTACTGTTGGCAATTGAACCGGGGTTGCAACCGGGCTGGTTTTGAGGAATTTTCCTATGTAAATTTTTATAGTATTTTTCCCAGGCAGGGAAAAAACTTCCTGTTTTAGGATCTTTAAAGGTCATTGGGAAAAGAGTGAAAAAAGGCCTGTTGTTATTCGCTTGCTTATACGCATCATAGATCAATTCGCTGCAGTAATATTTTCCATTGTTATAAATAAAAGCCTCATCATATGGCTTGCCCATTTGTTGCAAGGCAAAAGCGATTGCTTTTCTATTTAAATATTGATAATTCTTTTTTAGTCGTCCGACTACAATTTTCGGATCACCCTTTTTATCAAGCTGCCGATTTAAAAATTTACTTAATGGAGTAAGATGCACATCAGCACCAATGGCTTCAATTACAAAGGTGGAATCACCTTTTATGGTAATAAGTCCCATATGGGAAAAATGCTTTCCCTGGATTCCAGGAGTTACCGCTTCTATAGCATCGCAAAGCTCTCCGCAATTATAATCCTGAAATAAGAAGTCGCCCTGCCTGAAGTGAAATTTTTTCCATTCCTGGGCAAAACTGCATTGTGTAAACAGGATAGTAAATAATAGAGCAATTGATCTAAACATGAAGTGAAAAAAAATTTATGATCTATAGCTTAATCAAGTCTGCAGCAAAATTTCTTGCTTCGCCGTCACTTTCAAAATATTCTTCCAGAGAGGGTTTATTTATGTATGAAACTTTTTGCATAGTACGTTCGATCACATCTGTCATATCAAGGAAACCGATCCTGTTGCGCAAAAATGCATATACCGCAATTTCATTAGCTGCATTCATAATGCATGGGAGGTTGCCTCCTTTATTTAAAGCTTCAACCGCCAGTGATAAGTTGCGGAAAGTTTTTACATCAGGATCTTCAAATGTGAGGCTCCTTATTTTTTTGAAATCAGCCCTTGGGAAATTATTAGGTATTCTTCCCGGAAATGAAAGAGCGTATTGGATGGGCAACTTCATATCCGGCAGTCCCATTTGAGCTTTAATGCTTCCATCCTGGAATTG
>JBJMLT010000470.1:0-2194 GCA_045805165.1 Flavisolibacter sp. | reverse complement strand
TACGAGGCTGTAAGAATATCTGTAGAACATATGACACCGGTAATATTTTTAAGTGATGGATATATAGCCAATGGTGCCGAGCCCTGGAAATATCCTTCCTCGGAAGATCTTCCACCAATACATGTTGCTTTTAAAACAGAGTTGGGCCATGGAGAAACGAAGTTCCAGCCTTATCAAAGAGATGAAAAACAGGTTCGGCCATGGGCAATACCAGGAACTCCCGGACTGGAGCATAGAATTGGTGGACTTGAAAAGGAAAATATAACAGGAAATGTTAGCTATGATCCGGAGAACCATCAGTTAATGGTAAAGATCAGGCAGGAAAGAGTAGATAAGATCGCAGATTATATACCAGAGCAAAGATTAGATAATGGGCCGGAAAAAGGAGATCTTCTTGTTTTAGGTTGGGGGTCTACTTATGGAGTTATTAAAACTGCCGTTGAAGAATTATTAGAACAGGGTTATAAAGTTGCGCATACACATCTTAGATATATTAGGCCTTTCCCTAAAAACCTTGGCGAGATTCTTTATAATTATAAAACTGTATTGGTTCCCGAGATAAATAATGGTCAATTGATCAAAATTATCCGGGATAAATACCTTATAGATGCCAAACCTTTTAATAAAGTAATGGGTATACCTATTACAAAAGCGGAGTTATTGGAAGAGATGAAAAAATGGTTGATCCTAAACAAATCGTAAATCGTAAATTTTAAATCATTAATGGCAATCGTTTAATGTTTAAAATGTCTCATTCCCGTCAACACCATTACCAACCCTTTTTCTTTGCAAAAATCAATACTATCCTTGTCTCTTATCGAACCGCCGGGTTGAATAAAGGCTTGTATGCCTGCTTCATATCCTAATTGCACACAATCATTAAATGGAAAAATTGCGTCACTCGCCATTACAGCACCATTTAGGTTTGCATTAAATTGATTTGCTTTTTCAATAGCCTGTCTTAATGCATCTATCCTGCTTGTTTGTCCACAGCCTTTTCCAATAAGCTGCCTGTTTTTTACCAGTGCAATTGCATTAGATTTTAAATGTTTGCATATAATGTTCGCAAATTCCAGATCTGCTTTTTCATCACTTGTTGAAATGCGCCCACCCGCTTCTTCCCACTTTTCAAAATTGCCCTGATCTTTTTGTTGGACTAACGTACCATTTAAAATGCTTCTGTACATTTTGCCTCTGGAGATGGATTGTTTAAGGTGAAGAAGTATCCTGTTTTTCTTTGACTTCAATTTTGTAAAAGCTTCTTCTGAAAATGAAGGTGCAATAAGAACCTCAAAGAATAATTCATTAATTGCTTCCGCAGTAGGTAGGTCAATTTCACTATTGCAAACCAAAACTCCCCCAAATGCACTTTCAGGATCACCTGCCAGTGCATCTTTCCATGCATCCAAAACAGTTTTTCGTGTAGCAACCCCACAAACATTGGTGTGTTTGATTATTGCAAAAGTTGAAGAACTCCTTGTAGGAATATCTTTAATTAGTTCAATTGCCGCATCTATATCCACTAAATTATTATAGGAAACTTCTTTTCCATGTACCTGATCAAAACACTCATTTAGATTTCCATAAAAGCTTGCCTGCTGATGTGGGTTCTCTCCATAACGCATTATAGTTTCATGTTCAGTGCCGAATGCAATAATTGGTGCCTCTGGATTAAAATAATTATTGATAGCAATATCATATTCAGCCACGATCTGGAAGGCTTTTGCGGCAAACAATTTTCTTTGATCAACGCTAAGAGTCCCATCCTGATCATTCAATAACTTTACCAGGTTGCCGTAATCATCTTTAGAAGCTATCACAGCTACATCATTAAAATTTTTTGCTGCTGCTCTAATCATTGAAGGCCCCCCTATATCTATCTTTTCTATGATCAGTTTGTCCTCTTTTGTTTGAGCTAAAGTCTCCTGGAAGGGATACAGATCCACGATTACAATATCTATTACAGGAATTTCAAAATCTTTCATTTCCTGCACATCTGTTGGGTTATTCCTCCTTCCAAGAATACCACCAAAAACCGAAGGATGTAAGGTTTTAACTCTACCTCCTAAAATTGATGGATAAGAAGTAAGATCTTCTACAGGTATAACTTCTATACCCAGATCTTCAATATATTTTTGTGTGCCTCCTGTTGAATAAATAATGATTCCTTTTTTTTTTAGTTCTCGTACAAAGG
>JBJMLT010000469.1:0-2162 GCA_045805165.1 Flavisolibacter sp. | reverse complement strand
TTATCCGGATGGCCTTCTGAAACACTTTCCGATGTAAATAAATAAGGCATAATGCTAAAAAAGTTAATCGACTATTTAATTATTTTTCTTAATTCGGCTGCAAATATAGCAACCGCTTTTTTATAGGTCAGAATATATTATTCTTAGCCTGAGTTTTATTGCAGGATCAGGATAGCTACCGCCACCAAGAACTACTCTACCATTAGCAATCTGACTAAGTACAGGAACAGAAATGAATTGATTTAGATTGGAGTCAAATAATATAGTCCTTAATGGAGCATACATTCTTAAAGTATCATTAGGCAAATGTTTGGTAATCAGCGATTGAAGATACCTGGAAACATTAAATCGATAATTGTTATCTGCTCCAAGGGTTCCTCCGAATGAAGTGAAATCGACTGACCCGCTTGCACCGGCTACAAGATCATTTTGCAGAATAAAGGCTGTATCATGTAATGCATTAATTCGATCAATTATTAATCTGGAAGGAGGTGTAAATAGGTTGTCAAGAACAGATGGCACTTTCACAGCAATGATTTCAGCCCTGTGGATTAATTTATTTTTAAAAGTATCAAGAGCTGGTATTCTAATAGAAGCATAGGAGCCTGGACTACTTTGAAGATATATCTTATCATCAGGCGAATTGCCATTGGCCAGGTAAGAAGCATAATTACCACCGGGAGTTCGCTGTATAATGTTAGCCTGACCATTTGTTATATGATGAAAATCTAAGGCAGATGTATCAGTTACTCCATTTCTGACTGATCTGAAGTAGATCGTAAGCCTGGTATTTTTTGTATCTGAAAGATTTATATATGATAAGTTTCCACTTCCTGCGGCATTATCTGCTTTTATGGCAAAGCCGCGAAAAAGTGTACGGAATATTGAATCCGATGCAAATCCTCCATTTGAAGATCCTGCTATTGTATCGTAATTCGCAAATCGTTGACCGAGACTGTTATTATTAAACTTAATTCGGATTACATTGGCTGACCTGACCGTATCACCTGATTTTATTATCTCCGTAACGGAATCCTTCAGATTAGCAGGGATAAATGAAACACTTCCAAGCTCGGTACCTGTTGTTGGAAATGGGTCATGAGTAAAAGTATATATTGTTGAATCAAGGAAGCTGTTGTCGTTAGCTATTTCAAATACATGTAGTGTCTGGGAAGCATTAGTGTCTCCATAGGAACCATTATAAGAGAGGGAAAGTATTACCGAATCTATATTAAGAAAATTAGGATCGTTGACATTAGCTCTATCTACTTTAAATGGAAAAATGCCATAGGTTGCACTGCTTATATTAAAAAAAATTGAGGCATTCGTTTGGCCGAATTCCGGATCATCGATGCTACCTAATGCTGCAACATCATTGAAGGTGAACTTAGTGGTGTCGTAAAAGGGTGCATTATTGGTCTCCGTATTTAATGCTACTTCGAATGTATGCACATTGTCCACCCCTGGTAAAAGATTACTTCCGAGTTCAGTAGGATTATTTATTTTTTTGCAGGAAATAAAGCCAATCAGTACACTTAATAAAACAATCAATAGGGAAAACGCCAGACTATTTCTTTTCACAAATAAAAATTCAGTTATAAAAAATTACTTGTTCGCAATATCGCTATACAGTTGTAAATAGTCTGTTAAATCAGATTCAGCATTATAAGGTAAAGTTTTTTTGCCACGAACTTTTGAAAACTCATCGATCAGTTTCTTTTCAACTTTATCAGCGCCAAAAGTTATTGCGTCTGCATACGTTGCTCCTCCCTGAAACATTGCAATATTATTTGCATCCTTAAATGGTTCCAGGTCTTTTTCCTTTATGGAAGGATGAATAGCAGCTTTGTGTAAGAAATCAGATCCCAGCTTTTCCTTGAAAGAAGTCTGACCAATTGTAAATATTATTTTACTATGAGAAAATACCGGTTCCTTCTTATAGATAGTCTTAAGGTACATTGGAATCAGTCCGGTCATCCATCCACTGCAATGGATCACATCTGGTGGCCATCCAAATTTCTTAACTGTTTCCAATGCTCCTTTACAAAAGAAAACTGTTCGCAACCCATTGTCTTCAAACCATTTCTCATTATCGTCAGTAAAGATGTGCTTTCGCTTAAATAAGTCCTCATTGTCCAAAAAATAAACCTGAAGTCGGGCAT
>JBJMLT010000468.1:0-2925 GCA_045805165.1 Flavisolibacter sp. | reverse complement strand
TGCTGACTTCCGGTTACAAACCAAACTTCCAGTTCTTTTAAATCAGTCATAGATTTATTATTGTCCGTAATAAGAATCCTTTCCATGCTTACGGTTAAAATGTTTTTGTATCAAGGAATCCTTTAACCGTTCAGAATTTGAATTTATCTGTTCTGTTAAAAATGCCATATGGGCAATATTTTCCAAAACAGCACTATTATAAACTGCTGTCTTTGATGTTTTTCCCCAGGTGAATGGTGCATGGTTACCAACAAGGATCATTTCAACTTCCTGATACTTTAACGATCGTTCGTTAAAACAATTAATGATCTGCCAACCTGTTTGATGTTCATAATCTCCGAGTATCATTTCATCTGACATTGGAAGAGTGCAAGGGATATCTATTGTTAAATGGTCTGCATGTGTTGTTCCATATATAGGAATATCTCTTTGCGCCTGTGCCCATGCAGTGGCATATTTTGAATGGGTATGAACGATAGACCCTATATCAGTCCACATTTTATATAATAAAGCGTGGGTTTTAGTATCAGAAGATGGCCTTAGCTTTCCTTCAATAATATTTGAATCAAAATCTACCACAACCATTTTATCAGCACTAAGCTCATTATATGGTACGCCACTTGGCTTAATTGCAAATACACCTAAATTTCTGTCCGCACAGCTTACATTTCCGAAAGTAAACATAACAAGGCCTAATTCCGGAAGTTGCCTATTTGCAGCAAAAGCCTCTGATTTAATATGATCGTAAGATGCCATAGATATTTTAGGAGACTTTTATTGCAATTGAAGAATGATTTTCGATAAAAGAACCAAGCTTTAAATAACGCTGATACCTTTTATTATATAATTCAGATTTTTTGGGATCAGGGATATATTCCTTATCAAATCCTTGCCCCATAGATCGCATAGCATTTTCAACTTTGGGATAAATTCCTGCAACTGTTGCAGCAAACATAGCTGCTCCCATTGCACAAGTTTGATCAGATCTATGAATGCGAATGCGCATATTAACTACATCAGCGATTACCTGCATAACGTATGGCGATTTTTTAGCTACTCCGCCTAAACCAATTAAACCCTTAATTTGAATTCCCTGTTGTCTGAACCTTTCCACTATAGCCTTTGCTCCAAAGCAGGTGCCTTCAACCAGAGATTTAAAAACTGATGGTGGATCGGAAGCTAAATTTAAATTAATAATAGCTCCTTTAACTATTTGATTAGCATCTGGTGTTCGTCTACCGTTAAGCCAATCTATTGAAAGCTCATCATCTTCGCTTATAGGCAATTCGGATGCTTTATCAGACAATTGTTTAATGAGATTATCGCTAATCGATGTTTTTAAATCTTCGTTCTTTAAATTTTGCAATGGCCAGCAAAGAAGATCTTTGAACCAGGCATAAATATCTCCAAAAGCACTTTGTCCAGCTTCCATTCCCAGCATTCCGGGAATAACTGAACCTGGAACCTGACCGCAAATTCCATGTACCAGTTTTCCTTTTACATCACTTTCCGGTGCTACCAGAATATCGCAGGTGGAGGTTCCCATTACTTTGCTGAGATAATAGGGTTCAATTTGACCTCCTACTGCACCCATATGTGCATCGAAAGCGCCTATTCCCACTTTTGTATCTGCAGGTAATCCTAATTTTTTAGACCATAAGGAAGAAATAGTTCCGGCAGATTCGGCAGATGTATACACTTTATCATATAACCTTGCCCTAAAACCTGACAGGATTGGGTCAATACCAGAAAAAAAAGAATCGGGAGGCAGTCCATTCCACTCATTTGACCAAAGAGCTTTATGGCCTGCCGCGCAAACGCTTCTTTTCATATTGCTGACTTCTGTTCCGCCAGTTAATAAAAAAGGGATCCAATCGCAATGTTCTACCCACGAGTAGCAAGCTGTTTTTATTTTACTGTCCTTTCGTATTATGTGTAGCAATTTAGCCCAGAACCATTCTGAAGAATAAATACCTCCGACATATTTTAAGTAATCTACTTTGCAATTTTTTATGTGATCATTTATTTCTGAAGCTTCTTTTATTGAAGTATGATCTTTCCATAATACAAACATTGCATTTGGATTATCTTCAAATTCAGGCAAGAGTGCTAATGGGATACCTTTTTCATTAACAGGTACGGGAGTTGATCCGGTAGTATCTATTGAAATAGCCTTTATCTGAGCTATTGAATTTGAATCTAATTGGGTAAGACAGTTTTTAATAGTTGATTCGAGGCCTTCCAAATAATCTAATGGATGTTGCCTGAACTGATTTTCGTCAGGGTTACAATAGAGTCCTTTCGACCATCTTGGATAATTGAATATAGCTGATGCTATTTCTTTACCATTAACAGCATTTACTATAATACTTCGGACAGAATCTGTACCATAATCAACTCCAATCACCAATGGCTCCATCATAATAGGCAATAAGCGTTAAAATAACAATTAAAAATTGAGATAATGTAAATTTTAAAAGGTAAGTTCGAGGATATGAAGATTAATTTATCTAAAAGATATTGGTGAACACTTAAATAAATTTTTCCGCCTTAGAAACAAGATTAAGGAAAGCTGCTTTTTTTATTTTATATTTTTTTCTATCGAGCTTATAGTAATAAGCTCCTTTTTTTGAAGCGGATTTATCTTTTCCATTTAGCTTGATAAGCAAGCCTGTCGACATGATCTTTCGTGTAAAATTTCTACTATCAAAAGCAGTATCATATACACCTTCGTAGAGACTTTGAATTTGAGGAATTGTGAATTTATCCTGTAGTAGCTCAAATAATAAAGGATGTAGGGCTGCCTTATAACGTAATTGTTTTTGCGCATACCTGACCATATCATCGTGATCAAAGATTAGTCTTGGTTTTTTGTTTAATAAGAACCATTCAGGGTGATATTGATCATTTATCTGCTTTTCGTAT
>JBJMLT010000467.1:0-2076 GCA_045805165.1 Flavisolibacter sp. | reverse complement strand
TTATTGCCATTTATGAATGATTCATCAAGCTTCATCAAGGATTCTTCCAGTTTATTCCTTAAAATATTTAATTTTTCCTCTTCGACTTCCATTTCATTCATTGCTATTTCACATGCTTTACCAAATCCCGCAATACCGGGTACATTCAATGTTCCGCTTCTCATTCCTCTTTCATGTCCTCCACCATCCATTTGAGCAGTTAATTTTACTCTTGGATTTTTTCTTCTTACATATAAAGCACCCACTCCTTTAGGTCCATACAATTTGTGTGCAGAAAAAGCCATCACATCAATTCCATCATTAATAACGTCAACGTGAATTTTACCTACAGCTTGCGTAGCATCGGTAAAAACTAAAATCCCATGTTTCTTAGCTACGCTGCTTATTTCTGAAATTGGATGAATGACCCCTGTCTCATTATTAGCATACATTAATGCTATCAGGATAGTATCTGGTCTTATGGGTTTTTCCAACTCCATTAGATCCAGCATTCCATCTGTTCTGACTGGCAGGTAGGTAACTTCTGCTCCATGTTTTTGCAAATGTTTGCAGGTGTCTAGCACTGCCTTATGTTCAGTTGCGCAGGTAATAATATGCTTCCCCTTTGAAGAGTATGTTTCAAAAATACCTTTTAGGCCAAGATTAACTGATTCTGTGGCACCGGAGGTAAAAACTACTTCTTTTGGTTCAGCACCAATTAATTCAGCTACCTGTTCACGTGCATGATTTACTGCCTCGTCTGCCCTCCATCCAAATATATGATCCCGACTTGCCGCATTGCCAAAATCTTCTTTAAAAAAGGGGATCATAGTTTCCACCACCCTGTGATCGCAGGGAGTAGTTGCGTTATGATCAAGATAGATAGGCAATTTCAGCATAACCTTACAATAAAGCGTAATAGGCAAATTTACCCCAAAAGCATTTAATAAGGTAGTCGCCAAAGTTGTGGAACCTTAATTTTACCGTATTATAAACAAAGAGTATGCACAAAATAGAACATATTGGTATTGCGGTACAGTCACTTAAAGATTCCATACCTGTTTTCGAAAAATTGTTAAATACAATGTGCTATAAAACGGAAATAGTTGAATCTGAAAATGTTCGAACGGCTTTTTTAAAAGTCGGGGAATCCAAAATAGAACTACTTGAAGATGCCTCTGAAGACGGTATTATTAAAAAATTCATTGATAAAAAAGGCGAAGGCATTCACCATATTGCCATTGAAGTAAAGAATATAAATGAAGAAATAGAAAGGCTAAAAAAAGAGGGTTTTTTGTTGATCAATGAAAATCCTAAACAGGGCGCAGATAATAAATTGATATGTTTTCTTCATCCCAAGTCATCCAATAATGTATTAATTGAATTATGCCAGGAGATCAAATAAAAATACCCCCGGTAGAAACCAGGGGTCTATTCCTCAACGCCTAAAAAAAACTATTATAGAATAATTTGTTTTGCAGTTTGTAAATCCTGTCCATTACTGGCAGATATAATAAAATTTCCAAGGCTTGAAGTGGGATTTAATATAACCTGATCGATGGGTTGGTTAATAGATTGCCGGCTAATTATCTGTTCGTTGAATGCTATATAGCGTACATGAATATTACCTTTAATTTCATTCCGGAACTGAAGAACAATAGAATGATTGTAAGCTGCGATTTTTACTGCTTCTGGATTTTTTACTTGTTGAAATTTTTCGTTCGCATTTATTGATACAATTATACTATTAGGGATAATAATGCTACCTCCTGAAACAAGTTCCGAACCATTATACCAAGTGGGTCCTGAGGCACAGAAACCATTTTTATTGGCAGTTACCGAATGAGCAAAGCTTTTGGAAATGATAATTAAAGTTGTAGCAATGAGGAAGAGCTTTTTCATAGTACGGATTGCATTTTTTAGGGTTGGCTAAGTAAATCAAGTGATATAGTCTAAGTAGTTATTCTTATTTATTAGCCCTTCAAGGACAAATCTAAACCGTACAATTTCAAGATGCAAGTATTTTTACTTTTTTCTTCCGTAAAAATACACAAAATAGTCAGTTTTTACACTTAACTAGCTGATAGCCATTCACCT
>JBJMLT010000466.1:0-3970 GCA_045805165.1 Flavisolibacter sp. | reverse complement strand
GTTCCAAAATAAAGAATAGGTAAAGTGCCTATGCCGGTATGAGCTGCAATGGCAACCGAAAATGAATAGCCGGCCCCTAAGTATTCGCCAACAATAGTAGATGTAACAAAGTCCTTCCCCAGACCTCCATATTCTTCAGGGAATGAAGTTGCCAATAAACCCTGTTCTCCCGCCTTTAACATTAATGATCGCATAAGTCCGGATTCCAGATTATCTATGCGATCCAGTATTGGAAATATTTCCGTTTTAAGGAATTGAGAACACATATCCCTGATCATTATCTGCTCTTCTGAAAAATCTTCAGGAATAAAAACTGATGAGGGATCTATTTCTTTTACAAGCCATTCGCCACCTTTCAAAACCTGGGTGTTTACTGTAGTGCTCATAATTATTGATTTAAATTGTCATATACTTTTTGCAAGACTTCTTTGCACAGGTTTACCTGATCGACCGGAACTCCGGCCAATGCTTCATTTAATGTTTCTTCAGCAAGACCCATTGTTTCATCCTGAAGCCTTAATGCGTTATTTGTAAGAAATACTTTGTTTATACGCCTGTCCTTTTCGTCCGGAACTCTTTTAACGAGGTGAAGCTTTTCCAGATTGTCAATCAGCCTTGTTATACTTGGCTTATCGCGAAAAGTTGCACTGCATAATTCCTGCTGGCTAGCGCCATCCTGCTTCCATAAATGATAAAGAACACTCCATTGCTCTATCGTTAGATTAACCCCGGAGCCATTAAATTTCTTTTGCAGCCTGCGGGCTATGGCTGTAGACGCCTTGCCTGTAATGAAGCTGTAAAGTTCCCCTCTCCTGAATTGGTTGTTTGGCATATAGTTGTTTATGCAACTAAGTAAATTTAGTAATTATCAGGCGGAATTCCAAATTTGGAGGCAGATGGGGATTGGAGAGAGAAGCAGCTAGCTATTAGCTGAAAGCTGCAAGACTTTAATGCGGTTTGTTTTACTGGTTTTGGCATTCTTTGTCAACCTATTAACCTGTTAAATTGTCAACTTATTAAGTGAATTGCTCCAAATCTGCAAGTCGCAACCTGCAATTTAAAATTGATTGGTTTTCTTTGCCCAAGATGATCCTGCTAATCATTTGTATGGTTTTTCTGTTCGTGTACGCATTGTTGATCTTCCGGTTTAAGAAAAGCTGGGATGGACTTGAGGAATTTCATTTATCTGGTAATTCAAATCATACATTTTTATCAGTTCTGATCCCGGCACGGAATGAAGAATCGACCATTACTCAGTTATTAAATGCAATAAATGAACAAACTTATCCAAAGGACAGGTTTGAAGTAATAGTGATTGATGATTTTTCAACAGATCATACTGTTGAAAAAGTAAAGAGCTTTAGCTCAGATAATCTATTTCTGATTCAACCCTCCTGCTCTGCCGAAAAATCTTCAAAAAAGAAAGCTATAGAAAGCGGAGTAGAATTTGCAAAAGGAGAATTAATAATAACAACAGATGCGGATTGTGTACCAGATCCGTTATGGCTGGAAACGATCAATCAATTTTATATTCAAAAGCAATCAACGTTAATAGCGTCGCCGGTAAAATATGTTTATGATTTCACTATACTGGGAATATTTCAGTCTCTTGATTTTTTAACCCTGCAGGGGATTACTGCGGCTTCAGTCGCATCCCGGTCACTAACCTTATGTAATGGCGCGAATCTAGCTTATACAAAATACACATTCGAAGAAGTTAATGGATTTAAAGGAATTGATCACATTGCAACCGGCGATGATCTCCTTCTTATGTATAAAATTTATAGTAAAGGACCTGAAAAAGTTCAATACCTTAAAAGCAAGACTGCAATTGTATCTACTTCTCCGATGCATTCATGGAAACAATTTATCTCTCAACGAAAAAGGTGGGGCAGTAAATCTTTTATTTATAAAGATCAAAGGATACTTTGGGTTCTTGCCTTTGTTTATATGCTCAACCTTCTATTTATTATTCTATTAGCTTATTCTTTCTTCCATCCGGCATTCTGGCTATTTTCATTAGCTTATTTACTTTTTAAAAGTCTTATTGAATGGCGCTTTGTGAATTCTGTTGCACGTTTTTATAATGAACAGGCGCTAATGAAGTATTTCATTCTTTTCCAACCCTTACATATTCTATATACGGTCGCTATAGGAATCATCAGCCAGGTTGGAACATATGAATGGAAAGGCAGAAGAACAAAATAAAAAATTATCTTCCATTCATGAATTATGCACCCCGATCCTTCTGGTCTTCTTCTTTCCGGAGACTTAAAAAAAACAACGGTGCTATAGCTGGCCTGGTCATTATCTTTTTCGCTTTATTTATTGCCCTATTCGGTTATTTTCTTGCTCCTGATCCTACACCGTTTGCCAACAGGATCATACTTGAAATAGGAGGCAAAAAACCAGGATATACTCAATCATTCTTACTCGTTAAAAAAGAAGACCATTATTCAACAAGTTTATTCACCAGACTTGTTTCAGGTAAGAGAGATCAGTATGATTTTATACCAATCAGCTCCTGGCAGCAATACAAGGACAGTGTCATTATCCAGAAATATATTGATGAAGGTATAACTGAAAGAATAGTTTATCCGAATAATAACTTAGCTCAAAAACCAGTTGTCAGCAAAAGGTTTTTATTGGGTACAGATAAGTACGGACGTGATATTCTTAGCAGATTACTAATTGGCACACGAATAAGTTTAAGTGTTGGGTTAATAACCGTACTAATCTCTCTAATTCTAGGAATAATTTTAGGATCTGCTGCAGGCTATTTTAATGGAAGAACGGATACTGTTATCATGTGGCTTATCAACGTGATCTGGAGCATTCCTACGCTGTTACTTGTTTTTGCTATAACTCTTTTATTAGGAAAAGGATTCTGGCAGGTATTTATTGCAGTGGGATTGACCATGTGGGTGAATGTAGCGAGATTAGTAAGAGGACAAGTAATGGTAACAAAAGAAATGCAATATGTGGAAGCCGGTAAAGCATTGGGATTTTCTAATATCCGGATCATTTACCGTCATATACTTCCTAATATAATGGGTCCGGTTTTGGTTATCGCCGCTTCCAATTTTGCTTCTGCCATAGTAATTGAAGCGGGATTGAGTTTTTTGGGAGTAGGAGTACAGCCGCCACAACCCAGCTGGGGCTTAATGATAAAAGAGAACTATAATTTCATTATAACTCAAAATCCAATGCTGGCGCTTGCTCCGGGATTTGCCATTATGGTTCTTGTGCTGGCTTTTAATCTGCTGGGGAATGGATTAAGAGATGCGTTAAATGTTCGTGGAAAGATCTGATTGTTTTTCTTCTGTTTTATAATCAGTTAGTATCAGAGATGAAATTGCAAGATAGAATATGCTTCCGATCTTATCAGTTTCAATCATATCACTTAAGAAAATGATCGTGGAGATCATTACCAGCAACGAAGCAATACAAGTTATGATTATTTTAATTTTAAAATCACCTGTTTTAGAGTATAAATATTGCGAATACCAGAAAGAAGTACCCAATAGCAATATGAATAAGAATAATCCCATAACCCCCTGTTCAATGATCATTAACAGATAATAATTATGTACAGTTGAATGTTCTTCATTTTTGCTAACCCATGTTTTGAAAGCCGGTTCAGTATAACTTTTATAATTCTGATAAAATGTAGTAGGGCCAAATCCAGTCTTCCAACTATCTTTTATCATACGCACTCCCGCTACCCATCTATAGAACCTTTCCGCCGTTGACATATCCTTCATTTCATAAGTTGCAAGAAGGTGCTCTTTAAAATCAGGATGGAAAATGGTGGTCTTATAATCATTGGAAAACCTTAGATAATTATCATTCCTGTTTAACCAGTATAAGGATACAGCGCAAAGAATAATAAATAACAAGAACGACACAAATAATAATCGTAACCGGATTAGAAGATAGCTTATTAACCCTAAGGTCAATGCCAGCCATG
>JBJMLT010000465.1:0-6113 GCA_045805165.1 Flavisolibacter sp. | reverse complement strand
GAGGGTGACATAGAATATGCCGTTACCATTTTTGGTGATTTTTTAAAAGATCTCCCTGCATATTGGCTTGAAGTTGAAGATGCATACAATATTAAAAGTCTCGATAACCTTAGATCTGCTGTTCATAAGTGTAAAACGCTTTTTGGATATGTGGGTCATACCCAGGTACTTGAAATATTCCAGAGTTTCGAATCAAAATGTTCAGAGGTGTCCGATTTCGGGCAAATCCTTAAAGATTATTCTAACCTGCAGGATAAAAAACGCACTGCAGAAGAAATTATTAAAAATGAATATATAAGATTACAGCAATTCCAAAAACGCGCATAGTTTATGACCTGTATTATTGTTGAAGACATTCAGATGGCAGCAGATATTCTCAAAAGATTTTGCGAGAAAAGCGGACTTGTACAAGTTGAAGGTCATTTTTTAAATGTATCTGATGCATTGAGCTTTCTTGATGATAATAAAGTGGACCTTATATTTCTTGATGTAGAAATGCCAGGTGCTACAGGATTTGATCTATTGGATAATTTAACTTTTAAGCCTAAGATCATATTAACTACATCTAAAACAGAATATGCATTTAATGCATTTCAATACAATGTTGATGATTATCTAAAAAAACCATTCACTTATAAAAGGTTTATAGAATCTGTAGAAAAAATTCAAAAAGCAGAACCGGAAAAAGCTTCCACTCCCGCAAAGGAAACCTCAGACCATCTTTTCATTAAAGTAGATACCAAGCTGGTTAAATTAATGAATAATGATATTTTATATGTCGAAAGTATGGGCGACTATGTAAAATTTGTAACCGGTTCTAAAAAATTGGTGACCTTAAATACTCTAAAGAATCTGGAAGAAAAACTAAGCCGTTCAACCTTCATGAAGGTTCACAGATCATATATTGTCAATATTTCTAAAATTGATGACCTCCAGGGAAATATAATTTATATTCAGGGAAATGAAGTCCCAATAGGCAAAGGCCACCGTGAAGAAGTTCTCAAAAGATTGAATATAGTCTGATAGCTGTCAGCTATCAGCTATCAGCATTCTTCTATCATCTTCGAATACTGACTTTTTATCTCTTGGAAAATAAGCAAAATAAACTGCTATAAAAAAATCTTTAACCTAAGTTCCCCCCTTTAGGGGACAGGGGGAAGAAAGGCCCCAAAGGGGCCTTAATTACTAACCGTCCGACTTAATATTTTTATGCCTTCCTGTATTTTTTCTCCAGTGTTAAATATCCATTTGCATCACATTTTACATGATACCATAATTTGTCATCTTCTAAAATGATATAATAATTTATACCTGTTTCTGAAGATTCTTCTGTAACTCCATAGATCTTTTTATCAGTATACCGTCTATGTACAACCGAAGCTAAATATGGAGGAAGTGCTTGTTCGTCATAATATCTTATTGATTTCAATATGGAGTGATCAGGCGCATACCAGATTTTTGCACTTACTGAAACACTGCCGTTAGTATTGGTTTGAACATCTGTTTTTATTTGAATATTGTTGTTTTCATTTTCAAATGAAAATGAAGGTCCTGATTGTCCGAATGAAGAAACGGAAATAATTAATAAAAGAATAAAAGCTGAATTCCTCAGAAATAGGTTATTATTTTTTCGGTAGCTGCTGTTTTTCATTTTATATTAAATTCTATTGCAAAGAAAAAAAACAGCTACCTGATAAAAACTACATAACAATGTGATGTTTAACGTCAGAAATGTAAGGCAGCAACATACAGGGGTAGGAAAATTGAACCTTTTCAATTTTCATTAACATTTAAGCAATTTATTCTTAAGTAAATTATTTGCGCTGGTATACTCGAACGTAATCAATAAGTAATTGCTGTGGAAAAATAGAATTGTCCACTCCTTGAGCGCCTCCCCAATTACCGCCGATCGCTAAATTCAGGATCATAAAAAAATCCTGAAAATAAGGCCAGGCATTATATCCAAGTCCCGGATCATTATAAGTATAATAAGCTGTGCTATCTACAGACCATGTTATTGAATGTGGTGCCCATTCTATCGAATACACATGAAATGAATCCTGCGCATTTTGGATTACAACATTTCCTCCTTTTCCATTCCCTCCATAATACATTTTATTATGTGCAGTGCCATGAATAACATTTGGATCAAATCCTACTTCTTCCATAATATCAATTTCTCCATTATCCGGCCACACTAAAGGATCATTAGATGATAATAGCCAGATCGCCGGCCATGTTCCAACTCCTTTAGGGATTCGGGCTCTTATCTCAAATTTTCCGTAAGTCCATTGTGCTTTATTTTTCGATATGATCCTAGCTGATGTATAGTTCCTTCCATTATATTTTTCATACCTGGCTTCAATAACAAGGTTACCGTTTTCAACCCTGCCATTTCCAATACTGTCAGTATAATATTCAAGTTCATTATTTCCCCAGCCATTGCCTCCTGTTTCATAAGTCCATTTAGTACTGTCTGGCTTTCCATTTATATTGAATTCATCGCTCCATACAAGGCTATACGGCTTTACAACCGGTGGTTCAACCACAGGTGGTGGAGTTGTAGTATTTGACACAGTTGTAGGCTTTTTTGAGCAGCTTGCCAGTAATATAATTAGAATGATCAGAGGGATAAACAACTTCATTAAGTAAAGATTAATGTATTTGAAACCTTATTGTCATGTCCTTTAAATTACAAATTATTTGATATCATTTCTCCTTTTCATTAACTCTGTCCAGGTAGTTATTATAATCCCCTGCTGCACAATATATTCCTTTAGTTCAGGGTTGATCATTGCCAGCACATCACCCCAGCGGGTAATGCCAGAATTGGATATAGCATTAAATAGGCTGGATAATTTAGTGCAATGCATGATCACCATGGTTATACCAGGCTTTAAAGATGATAGTACTGTTTTATAATATTCAGTTTTTAACTTTTGAATGGACGCGCTGTCATTTTTAGCGCCTTCAGGCAGCTTCCAGTCATAAGACTCATTATGAAGATCATCCAGTACAGGCAATCCTGCATTCCAAAGACTTTTTCCTACCAACCTCACAGCCTGCATAAATTCTTCAGTAGATTTGGTTTGCTCCTTTATTATGGTATTATGACCTCCTGGAAACATCAGTGGTATCTTATATTCTGTTCCAATTTTTACATATCGCTCCATAAGAGCTTTTGACGCAAATAAAGTTCCCATGTGACTATCAAGATGCGAAGGATGAAATCCCATTACCAACGCCCTGTCTATCTGCGATCTTATTTCAGTTTCAACTTCATCTGCTGTAGCATGATTAAGAACATCGGCTACAGTTGGCCAAAGATCTCCTTCGGTATCTGTAAGTCCTGGCACTCTGGCCTTTCCACTTAATGGTCCCCATCTATACTCTTTCCATTCAGATGTAAGTGTTAAGTGCAGTCCTGCATCTAATCCGGGATGTTCTTTATAATAATGAATGAAGCCCGGAACCCATGAGCAAGGCATCATTACGCTGCATGATGAAGCAACCCCTTGAGTCATGGATTCAATGGCGCCATTGTTGGATTCTAATGACATTCCAACATCATCCACATGAAGAATTACAACTTTCTTCCCTTTGGGAAATCCTAATTTCTCTGCATATGTACTATCAGATTGGGCATTGCTGTATACATGGAAGAATAAAAAACATATAAAAAGGAAATATGATAGTAGCCTCTTTCTCATTTAAGTAATTTCCAATTAAATTATGAATTGTAGGAACAGAAAGATCACAATGTCTTAGTATATTTTGGAAATTGATTGATATTTATGATCAACCAAATAGATTACTGCTTAAATATCTGTCTCCTCTGTCGCAGGCAATAAATACAATAGTTCCCTCTTCAATTTCACTGGCCACTTTTAAAGCTGCATACGCAGCTCCGCCTGTGCTCATTCCGGCAAAGATGCCTTCTTGTAAAGCTAATTGGCGGGTCATTTCAATAGCATCACTCTGTGATACATCTATTATTCTGTCTACACGTGCGGGTTCAAATATCTTAGGAAGATATTCTTTTGGCCATCTGCGGATACCAGGTATTGATGATTCTTCAGTTGGCTGACAACCTACGATCTGTATTTTGCTGTTCTTTTCTTTTAAGTATCGGGATGTTCCCATAATAGTTCCTGTTGTACCCATTGCACTTACAAAGTGTGTTATTTTGCCATTGGTATCTTTCCATATTTCCGGGGCCGTTGTCTGATAATGAGCGAGATAATTATCCGGATTGGCAAATTGATTCAAAAGATAGTGGGAACCCCCTATTGCTTTTTCTTCTGCATAATCTCTGCAAACCTCTATACTTTCAAGTAATGTAACTTTAGCTCCGAATGCCTCCATCGTAAGTACTCTTTCTCTTGTTGAGCTGGAAGGCATAACCAACTCTATTTTTAAATTGAAAAGGTTCGCCATAAGCGCCATAGCAATGCCTGTATTTCCACTGGTTGCCTCTATTAATTGCATGCCCTCAGGTATAGCGCCTCTTTTTAAAGCGCTTTTGATCATGTTATATGCTGGACGGTCCTTTACGCTTCCACCTGGATTATTACCTTCCAGTTTGGCGAATATTTTTACTTTAAGATTCTTATTTAGTTTTAGTAACTCTACCTGTGGTGTATTGCCGACAGTATCCAAAATGCCAGCCATTCTATACATTTAAGAATTTATAATTGTGCCTTCTTCTACGATCACTTCCGATTTATGATATACCCTGGAACCGGCAGGAACGCTTTGCGTAAGCCAGACATTTCCTCCAATTATGCTATGGTGACCAATTACGGTTTTGCCTCCCAATATAGTAGCACCCGAATAGATCACTACATGGTCTTCTACTGTAGGATGGCGTTTAGTATATGCCATTGCTTTATCTACACTTAATGCTCCAAGGGTTACTCCCTGATAGAGCTTTACATGTTTGCCAATTTTGGCTGTTTCTCCTATAACGATTCCTGTTCCATGATCCATAAAAAAATGTTCATCGATCTGTGCTCCTGGATGAATATCTATGCCGGTTTTGGAATGAGCATGTTCTGTAAGTATTCTTGGTATCAACGGAACATCGGATTCAAGTAAGGCATGTGCCATTCTGTAAAAGCAAAGAGCATAAAATCCCGGATAAGCTCTTATCACTTCAAATTCACTTCTTGCGGCTGGGTCACCGGCTACAATAGAATGCATGTCTGTAGTTAATATTCTATGGATCTCAGGAAGATCCTGGAAGAATTTTGCTGCTACCTCTTCATTATTACAGTCACAACATGCCTGCGTAGCATTTAATATCTTTACCAATTCAATTTCAAGGAGTCTGAATTCATTTACAAATTCCTGATACGTTATGTATGAGTTACAGGAAAAGCCCGGAAATAAAACAGCTATTACATTTAAAGCCCAGTTGGCAATAGTATTATTATCTGGAACTGCTTCTTTTCCCTGTTGCATGTAAAAGATCTTCTTGTAAAATTCATTTTCCATCATGCAATTTTTTGCTAGTTAATAATCCCATACAAATTAAACCTTTACTCTAAGCCCTAAATGCCATTCATGGAATTTTAACGAAGCCTTCCAATTTTCCTTTTCAGATTTAAGCCCATCTGATTTTCAATAGATAAGACTGAGCATAAGAAAATCGTGAATCGTAATTTGTAAATTGTAATTTATTTCATCGCCTTCACTTTCTTCGCCAGATCATCTACTGGAGTTTCTTTCCGGTAGCTTGCTACCAGCTTTCCTTTTTTGTCATATAAAGCAGTAAATGGCGTCGTTGCTATATTGTAGAAATACCTCAGATAAAATGTATTGCCTTCTGTACCTGATATAATATTATGGTACTTTTCTAATTCATATTGTTTGTCAAATTCAACAAGATCACCTACTGGTTTAAAGGTTACCAGTATAATTTCAGCGGCATGAAAATCCTTTAATCTCTTAAAAAATTCACCTAGTAGTTTTTGACAATGGCTGCAATCAGGTGCAAAGTAGATCAATAGAACAGGCTTATTGTGAGGAATTTCCTTTGACGTAAAAAAGGATCCGTTGGACCGCATTACCTTAAATGGAGGTATAGTATTTTTTTGAGCATTCAGCCTCGT
>JBJMLT010000464.1:0-7502 GCA_045805165.1 Flavisolibacter sp. | reverse complement strand
CGGTTTCTTATTTTTTTCAAAGCTACCCAGTTTGCTTCCCATATTTAAAGCCTGAGCTCCGTTACTTGTTCCCCATTTTAATATTTCATCTAAAGGAATATCAGGAAAATGCTTCCTGATCGTCCTGATCTCATTTATTATGCTTAAGCTGTGATTACTAGCAAGACTGTCTGTTCCTAAAACGATAGGGCAATTATTTTTACGAAATAATTCAATTGGAGGAACTGTATTTTCAATATAAAGGTTGGCATTGATGCAGATGCAGAAATATACATTACCGCTCAAACTCAGTAGATGCTTGTGAATAAAATCAATGTCCTCCTGACTCGTAAATGTATTATGAACCAATAAAACACCTGAAGCTTCTGATAATTTAGTAAAATAACTTTGAAGACTGCTCTTTTGCGTTGGCAAATGATGCTTATTATCAATCTTCATTAATTGATACATTCTTAGAAAATCTCCTTTGCCTTCTAAAAAGAATTCATCTTCAAAAGCTGTCTCCTGGTTATGAATGCTTACCACTTTATTCTTAAAATAAGGTTGGATCTTTTTCCATAGATCTTCTGAAACAGAATAAGGAGCATGGGGAATGATAGTTTGAAAATTAGGGATAGCGAATTGCGGATTTTTATTTGTACCCTCTAATTGAGTACTAAAATCATTATAGAGTTGGAGGGCACGATTGAAACGTCCTTCCGATAGTTCGGGAAGCCAGCCGCTTGCTTCGATAAAATTGTAATAGTAAATCTGATTCTTTTTCTTCTGGGGAATGGTTAAAGCATTGTTGCATATATCTCCCACAGCAACAATGCCATTTTGGATCATTTCTCTTTCTGCATTTTCAATAGCCTGGAGGATGTCTTCTTCTGAGTGATTCCTTTCGGTAACCACTTTAAAAACAAAATCAACCAGACCGGTTCTTTCCGGAATTAATCCTTTCATATGGCTTAACTCCAAATGACAGTGGCAGTTTATAAAGCCAGGACTTAATATATTTTCGTAAACTTCTATATCATTGCCTGCGATATTAAGAGGAATAATATCTTCAATCGTTCCATCTTCTTTTACGATCAATACTTTTTCTTTTAAAAAGCGATTTCCATTGAAAATAATATCTGAGGTAAGCTTTCTGAATGCCATGAAGCAAAAGTCAAGAGTTAATTTATATAAATTTTGTTTGTTTTAGTTGACAAGTTAACAAGTTGACAGGTTGACAGGTTGACAAGGGAAGCTATAGCATTAAAATGCTAACCACCAAATATGGCATATCTATTTTCATCCCTGCATAATTAGGCTTTTGACCAGATATGCCATATTTATTGAATGCTTTATTAATCTGGAGTCAGTTATAGGAGGCTTTAGGTTGGCTTATAGTTGGCTTTGAGTTGGCTTTGATATGGCTTTGATATGGCTTTGATACCTTTTAAAGGGAGGAGGAGGGCAAATGAAAAATGGAAAATGAAAAAAGGAGTTTTGCTTTATACTTTTTCCTATTTTTTTTAATAGGGGTCAAAAATACAAATTAGGAGGGTTCCAATAATTAATAATGATTAATAAATAATTAATCACCCCTTTGCGGTCTTTGCTGTTCGGCCTTTGCGTGAAAAGAAAAAAAGCCGAGCCTAAACAGTTTTAACTTTTGACTTTTAACTTTTGACTTTAATCATCATTCTTTGATTTCCTGAAATTGACGATTGACGACCTTATTGTTTAATATTGCATCCTAAATAATAAGTATGAATTTCCCAGGAAACTTGCGTTACACTAAAGACCATGAGTGGATCCGCATGGATGGTAACGAGGCAGTGATCGGCATAACGGAATTTGCACAGCAGGAATTAGGAGATATAGTGTATGTAGAAATTGAAACCGTAGGGCAGCAATTAAAGGCAGGAGACGTATTTGGAACCGTTGAAGCAGTTAAAACGGTTTCTGATCTTTTTCTTCCTGTTAATGGCACCATTACCGAAGTAAACTCCAAACTAAACGCTAACCCCGAACTGGTGAATAATGATCCTTACGGAGAAGGCTGGATGGTGAAAATGAAAATTAATAGTCCGGAAGATATTGATTCTCTTTTAGATGCGAAGGCATATGAAGGAGTTGTAGGATAAGGTGACAATCTAAAAAACGCCCGGGAACGTATATATTTCAGGTGTTTAATTTTACTATTCAATTTAGCCATTGAGCACCAAAGCCACATATGAAGAACAGGAGCTTATTGGCGCCTTACGTCAGAAAGACAACCTGTCATTCAGTTATTTGTATGATCATTATTCCGGCGCTTTGTATGGGGTAATAAAGCAGATAATCAATGAGCCTGAAGTGTGTAATGATGTGTTACAGGAAACTTTTATTCATATCTGGCGAAATTTCGACAGCTATGATCCAGGAAAGGGAAGACTGTTTACCTGGATGCTCAATATTGCAAGAAATGCGGCAATAGACAAATTAAGATCTAAAGGTTATCAGCAAAGCCAAAAGCAGGTTCAACTAAAGGATAATGATCCTGCATTCCAGACTATTAAACCCGGAATAGATGAATACGGGCTCCGTCAGGTATTACTTAAATTGAAAGAGGAACAGCGGTTATTAGTGGATCTGTCTTATTTCCAGGGATATACCCATGAGCAGATCGCCAAGGCTTTGGATATTCCATTGGGTACGGTTAAAACCAGGATCAGGACGGCATTGCATCAATTAAGAGCCTTATTGTCTTAAATGTGAATATTAAAGAATACATATCGAGCGGAATTATTGAGAGCTATGTTCTTGGCCTTGCTACAGAAGCTGAACGCCGGGAATTTGAGTCTATGTGTTCCAGCTATCCTGAAATTGCCGAGGCTAGAAATTCCTTTGAACTGTCGCTCGAAAGCCAACTTCAAAAAGGAGCTATTGAACCACCCGCTCATTTAAAACAAACTATTCAAGAAAAGATCAGCTCTTCTCCAGAAAGTCAAACCGTAAAAAAAGAAGAAGTATCTCAAGCTCCCATCAGGCGATTAAATCCGTGGAAATGGATTGCGGCTGCTTTATTTATAATAATGGCTGGGAGCCTGATCTGGTCTGTCAACATAAATAAAAAACTCCAGGAGAGGCAAGAAGAGAATACTGCCTTGCAACATCAACTTCGGCAATCCACAGCCCAATTAGATTCTATTAAAGCAGATATGGATATGCTTCATAAGCCAGACATAAAAATGGCTGCTTTGCATAGCCCTGCCAATCCAGCCATGTATGCAACTATCTATTGGGACACTACCAATAAAGACGTTTATCTAATGGTCAATAACCTTCCACAGCCTGCAACAGGCAAACAATACCAATTATGGGCTTTGCTAAATGGAAAACCTATTGATCTGGGTGTAATTGTTAAGCAGGAACGCCTGCTTGTGAGAATGAAAGGCGTTCAGGAGGCCCAGGCATTTGCCATTACGGTAGAACCCAGCGGAGGGAGTGCCCTGCCAACTTCTAATCCGGTTGTACTAAGCAGACTATAACAATTGCTGAGTTTTTCCTATCTTATTTACTTTCACAGCATAATGAAATTTTTTCACCTCGCTATATTACGATCCAAATGGCTGGCTATAAGCTGGTTCATAATAATGTGCATCTTATTCTTCTTACCAGGAAAAGATCTGCCGGAAGAAACACCATTATTAGCATTAATACATATTGATAAGCTTTTTCATATTGCACTTTTTGCCGGACTTTATTTTTTGTGGAGGAATGCATTTCCATCAAGAATTTCTAACTATGGATTTTTATTACTTTTTATTTTAATCTTTTATGGATACATGGTTGAGGTGATCCAAAAGTACTGGATACCAGGCCGGTCGTATGATCTTTTTGATCTGATTGCTGATTCAACAGGGAGTATTACCGGAATGATATTGTGGGTGAGGGTATATAAAAAAAATAAACCCCTGTAGAAACAGGGGTCGCAACCAAAACTAACTGCTTATGAGAAAATTGACTGCTTTATGTGAGAAGAACTATTATTATAAACGCAAATATGTTGCCAATTGTTTCGATTCAACTGTTAACGGATTCCAAACAATTGTAAGAACTAAATCTTCTATTTAAAGTGTATAAAAAATAATGCCAGACACAAATGTAAATGGATACAATACTAAAGAAGGTTAATTAACAGAATAAATTAAAAATTGCTCAGCTTTTCCCTGATTTATTACTAAGGATTTTTACTTGTCGCTTACTGTTTGTTGTTAGAATTTATTTAATTGATTATTACGATCAGTGTTGCCTAATAATAGCCAGGAACATAAAATCGCTTCCTATTTAACTTATAAATACTGGTAAGGGAAAATAAATCCACATTTGATTTACATCAATTCTGCCTTGTCAATTTTTCCGCATTTTCTGCAAATTGCAGGGCTTCAATCAGCTCTTCTATATCTCCATCTAAAACCGCCTGAAGATTATATAAGGTAAGTCCGATCCTATGATCTGTAACTCTACCCTGAGGGAAATTATAGGTGCGTATTTTGGCACTTCTGTCTCCTGTACTTACTAGACTTTTCCTATGACGTGAAATCTCTTCCTCCTGCTTGCGTACCTGCTCTTCATATAGCCTGGTCCTTAACATATTCATTGCCTTTTCCCTATTTCCCAACTGGCTTCTTTCCGTCTGACACATAACAACAGTGCCGGTAGGGATGTGCGTTAGTAAGACCTTCGTTTCTACTTTGTTAACATTCTGGCCTCCTGCACCTCCACTTCTGGCGGTTTCCATTTTTACGTCACTTTCCTTTAACTCAAAATCTACCTCTTCAGCCTCAGGCATAACAGCTACTGTGGCTGCACTGGTATGAACACGTCCGCTTCCTTCAGTATCTGGCACTCTTTGCACTCTATGCACTCCACTTTCAAATTTTAATGTACCATATACATCTTCTCCTGTTACTTCGATCTGCGCTTCTTTATATCCTCCAACGGTACCTTCGTTCTCACTAAGCATAGCCGTTTTCCATCCTCTTCTTTCACAATATCTTACATACATTCTAACCAGGTCACCTGCAAACAGGCTAGCTTCATCTCCCCCTGTTCCAGCGCGGATCTCTATTATAGCATTCTTTTCATCCTGTGGATCTTTAGGAATCAGCATCTGTCGGATACTGCTTTCCATTTTTTGTTTCTTTTCTTCTGTTTCAGGAAGTTCCAGTTTTGCCAGGTCTCTCATTTCTTCATCGGTACCTGTTAACGCTTCCTTATAAAATTCAATATCATCGAGAACCTTTCTGTATTCATTATATGCATTAACAATTTTTTCAAGACTGCGGTATTCCTTAGAAAGCTGACCAAATTTTTTATTATCTGTAATCACTTCCGGGTTCGTAAGGGATACACCCAGATTATCGAATCTTGCTTTTATCGCTTCCAGTTTATCAAGCATAGTAAAAATTGGAGGGCAAAGCTAAGAGATAAAAGGTTTTGAAAGAGACAAAGAGAGTTAATTAGCTAGTGAGCTATTAGCTGATTGGCCAATGGACCAATTTATTAATTTATTAAGCAATGATATGCACAGAGATCAAGGATTAATTTTCTCTGAGATTCACTTCTATATTCATTATTCCTTGTTCACTATTCAATATTCCCCACCCTATCTTTGCAGCCCAAATAGAAGAATATGCTGCAACTGAATGTTTTGCGGAATAATACAGAATTAGTAAAAGAGCGATTGAAAGTGAGGAATTTTAAAGACATCCAATTAGTTGACGAGATCATTGGGATTGATGATGAACGGAGAAAACTTACTTTTCAATTTGATGATACTAAAGGAAAGATCAATGCTGCTTCCAAAGAGATCGGCCAGCTTATGAGCAAAGGAAATAAGGAGGAAGCTGATGCTAAAAAGAAAGAAGTTGAACATTATAAAACTCAATTAGAACCTGTACAAAATAAACTGGATTCAATAGAAAAGCAATTAAGTGATCTGCTGGTCCGACTACCCAATATACCGTCTGAAAAAGTACCAAAGGGAAATAGTCCTGAAGAAAATGAGGTAGTAAGAAGCGGAGGCAATGCACCCAATTTATTTGCCGGAGCTGTTCCGCATTGGGATCTTGCTAAAAAATATGATCTGATCGATTTTGAGCTTGGCAATAAGATCACAGGGAGCGGTTTTCCAGTGTATAAAGGCAAGGGCGCTAAACTTCAGCGTGCATTGGTACAATACTTCCTTGAGTACAATACGAAGGCCGGATACATCGAATATTTGCCACCTTATATGGTAAATGAAACAACTGCTTACGGCACCGGACAATTACCGGATAAAGAAGGCCAAATGTATTTTGTAACAGAAGATAAATTTTACCTGATACCAACTGCTGAAGTACCAGTAACCAATATTTACAGAGATGAGATACTTAAAGAATCAGAACTGCCTATAAAAATGACTGCTTATACTCCCTGCTTCAGAAGAGAGGCGGGCAGCTATGGAAAAGATGTACGTGGCTTAAACCGCCTGCACCAATTTGAAAAAGTTGAAATTGTGCAATTGGTTCATCCTGAAAGAAGTTATGAAGTACTGGAAGACATGGTGTCTCATATTGAAAAACTAATACAATCGCTCGAATTACCCTACCGGATTTTACGCTTATGCGGAGGTGACCTTGGTTTTACTTCTGCGTTAACTTATGATTTCGAGGTGTTCAGCGCGGCGCAGAATAAATGGCTGGAAGTAAGCTCTGTCTCCAACTTTGAAACTTTTCAGAGCAACCGCATGAAAATCCGCTTCAAGGAAGAGAAAGGCAAAACACAATTGGTTCATTCACTTAATGGCAGCTCTCTTGCACTTCCAAGAATAGTTGCAAGTCTTTTAGAGAACAATCAGAATGAAAATGGAATTAAATTACCAGTTGTGCTGCATGGGTATTTTGGCGGGGAAATGATATAAAGTAGCTACTAGCTATTAGCTTCTAGCTTCTAGTTTATAAATGGTAAATAGATTTATTTATAATGAATATTAAAGATGACTTGCAGAGCAGATGGTGGAAGCTGGAAGAAAAGCTTATGACGAGGTTTGGAAAGAAACCGGACGTTGAGAGCATTTTATTTTTAATAGGGATACAGGAGTTAGGGGATATAAAAAAGAAATTTACAAAAGAACAAAAGCAGGACCTTATGCATATAGCAGTGTGCACAGTTCTTTCTTCAAGCGGCTACTATGAGCTTTCTCATATAGATGAAGATGGCTGGCCTCATTTTAAACAATTAAAGGCCATGCCGGAAATGGATGCAATAGCACAGGAAAATTTTTTAAAAGACCATATACTGTTGTATTTTGATTGCTAAGAGAGAAAGGTGGAGTTAATTAGCTGGTTAGCTGATTAGCTAATTAGCTAATTGGGATGATGGAAATTGTTATTAGTAATTTCTTTATTTCAAATAATTCGTGTACTATGATTAAAAGGATACTGGTGTGTATTATTTGCTTTTCTGTTTTTCAATATTGTTATTCGCAAGAAAATGTAATACTT
>JBJMLT010000463.1:0-9399 GCA_045805165.1 Flavisolibacter sp. | reverse complement strand
TTGTTCAGACAGAAGAAACTGGATTTTATAAATGATATAGATCCGGCCTTTAAAGATGAAGTGCTCACTAAAAAAGGCACTTTAAGAAAGGATTGGCAGAATAAAATTATACTGCAAAAACATCCCTATCTGAATATTGAATATTTCGGTATTCTGGTAGATAGTATGAACCCACTTGTAAAGAATTCACCGTTGCGACTTAAGAAAGTAAGGCAGGCAATTAATTATGGATTTGACAGAAGAAAAATGATCCTTTACCTGCGCAATTCAATAGGGACGGCTGCTGAATCAGGATTTGTCCCTTTCGGCCTTCCTTCATTCAATTCAACTTTAGTGAAAGGGTATACTTATGATCCACAACTGGCTAAAAAACTGTTGAACGAATGTGGTTATAACAGTAGCAATATGCCCGTAATAAAATTATATACCATTCCAACGTATTCTGATATTGCAAGCTACATAGCAAGGGAACTCGAAGAGATTGGATTTAATATACAGGTGGAAGCTATACAGAAATCCCTGTTGCTGGAGCTCACTTCTACATCTCGCGCTCTTTTTTTCAGGGGAAGCTGGATAGCCGATTATCCCGATGCGGAGAATTATTTATCAGTATTTTATTCAAAGAATCCCGCACCTCCAAATTATACAAGGTATAAGGATCCTGAGTTTGATAAGGCATTTGAAAAAGCTATTGCCGAACCTGATGATTCCATTCGATACCAGCTTTACAGACAGGCAGACCAGATCATGATACAGAACGCCCCGGTAATTCCTTTATGGTATGACGAAGTAATACATCTGGTGCAACCGGAAGTAAGCGGTTTCGAAGCAAATGCTCTGAATATACTGGAAGTAAGACATGTTAAACTGAAGTAAAAAATAGAGTTGAAAGTTTTTATATTAGAAATCCTTATATATTTATCATGCATTTTATTCGTGTGTCTGTGTCAGTTATAATGCAATAACTGAATTTACCAACCTCTTTACTTATTATTTATAACAGTTATGAACTGTTAATTATTACCAGGCTATCCCTGGCAACTATTGGATAATGGGTATAAATATTATTTCAAATTTCATTGTTTATGCGTAGGGATCTTATATTCATTTTGATGATGTTTTCTATTACGGTTCATTGTCAGGTAACAGGCAACAAAACAATAGGGATTGATTATGCTACTCTTGCCAGTGCCATAAGTGCTTTGAATAGCCAGGGAATCGGCGCAGGAGGTGTAATATTAAATTTAGCTCCCGGATATTCAGAAACGGCTCCGGCAGGTGGATTCATTCTTGGCTCTGCAACTCTAAACGCAAGCATCAACTCTTCAAATACGCTTACCATTCAGAAAGGAAGTGGTTCAGGTACTAATCCTGTATTATTAGCATTTACAGGTACGTCTGTAGATAATGATGCTATATTCAAAATAATGGGAGCAGATTTTGTAACCATAGATGGAATAGATCTTCAGGAATCAGCAGCCAATGCCAATTCCATCAAGCACCCGATGGAATGGGGTTACGCGATTCTTAAGCTTAATGCGAATGATGGAAGTCAGAATATCAATATTATTAATTGTAAAATAACTTTAGATAAAACCAATGCGAATTCAAAAGGAATTTTCTCAGCTAATCATGATGGGAACCCTCTGAACAATTTTTCAATCACATCTTCATCCGGAATTAATTCCAACATTCATATAAATAACTGCACCATCTCCAACTGTTATGTGCCAGTTTCTATTAATGGATACACAGGAAATCCCTCTTATTATGATAATGGTTTGGAATTAGGTTCTGCAAACGGGAACAACCTTTCAAATTTTGGAGGAGGTAATGCAGCTACTTTTGGTATTACTGTTACCGGACAAAACGGTGTTAAGATTGAAAATAATGTGGTTACATCAGGAGCAGGGTCAACCAATGCTGTAACAGGAATAAATATTACTAACCTTTGCTCAGGAAATATTTTGGTGAATCATAATTCGCTAACAATTACTTCTGGTTCTACAATCAATCAATTTGCAGCGATTTCGAATGCAGCACCGGTTACAACGAGAGTTGACATAACCAATAACTCCATTCAGAATTGCGATTTTTCCAGTGCTACTACCGCATCATTTTATGGCATCTTTGAAACAGGTGCAATTGCTGGTTCTACAGTTAACATTACGGCTAATACTGTTTCGGGCTGTACCTATAGCAATAGCTCCAATACGGGTTCAGGGAATGTTTTCATGATCTGCAAGACTTCCGGGAATGCTGATAATGTAATTATAAACAATAATAGTATTTCAAATATTACTATATCAGGGACAGCCAATAATCTTTTTGCGGGAATTGATATTGAAGCAGGAGCTTCAGTAACCATTAATTCCAACTCAGTTAATAATAATAATTTTAATGGGTCAGGTACTTCCGGACAATTTTATGGTGTATTTACTTCAACGAATTCAGTAACTGTTTCCAACAACCAGCTATATGCTAACAAAATAAATAAGCCTTCACACACAGGTTCCCTTTATGGAATCTATAATAGTGCTGCATTGAATAATGAAATTTATTTAAATAATACCATTTATGGATTACAATCTGTCAGTAATTCAAACATCACAGGAATTTATACAGCAGGGGCATCTTCCTCCAGACAGATCTCTTCCAATTCAATTCATGATTGTATATCCAATGGTGGTATAGTTAATGGAGTTTATATTGATAAAAGTGTAAACTCAATCTATAAGAATAAAGTATATAACCTTACTTCAACTTCTGCAACGGGTACACTAAATGGAATCTTGATCTCAGGAGGCAGCGCGACCGTTTTGAACAGTATTATTGGAGATCTGAAAGCTCCGGATGCCACTGCGCTAAATGCAATAAGTGGTGTGACTATAAATGGGGGTTCCACAATGAATATTTATTATAATACCATTTACGTGAACGCCACAACTACAAGCACCACCACTTTTGGAACCAGCTGTATTTATATAGGTAGCCTGACTCCATCTGTTATATTACAGAATAATATTTTTGTTAATAAATCTGTTGCAGGGCTAACAGGTGGATATACTGCTGCGTTCCGTTATACATCCACACCGGGCATCAGTTATAACAATCAATCCAATGCCAATCTTTTTTATGCAGGTGCACCTTCTTCCAACTCATTAATTTATGGCGAAGGAATATCTGCAAGCGCATCACATCCTCAGTCCTCTCTTTCTTCCTATAAAACGTATATGACAGGAAGAGATGCATCGTCAGGCACAGAAGATCCTCCATTTCTTTCTACGAACGGATCAACTTCTGATTATTTGCATTTGAATAGTACCGCTGCCACGTTTACAGAAGGCAGGGGAATTCCCATAACCGGTATTACTGATGATTTTGATGGAGATGTGAGGAATGCTTCAACGCCTGACATTGGAGCTGATGAATTCAATGGTAATTTCCAGTCCTTGAGTGTCCGTATATCAAGCTTTTCAGGTGAAAAAATGACAGTAGATAACATCCTTCATTGGTCGACTGAATATGAATTCAATTGCAAAGGGTTTTACATTGAACGTTCATACGATGGATTGCATTACATTGAAATTGCATTTGTGCCAACTATTTCAAATTATGGCACAAGCAACTCCCTCCTGAGTTATTACTTTACAGATCATGCGGTAAATGAAAAAGCCTATTATTATTTAAGAGAAGTTGATAACAATCTGTATGAACAAAAGAGTGCGGTAATAGTTATCAATAAAGAAAATAAAATACCCCGGTTGATCCTTTACCCAAATCCCACTAATAATAATGCTTTACTCAAATTATATACAGTAAATTCTTATACAACCACGATCGCTGTGACTACTATAGAAGGAAAAGAACTTAAAAAATGGAATTGCAAATTAGGCGCCGGATATAACACTATAGAATTAAATCTGTGTAACCTCCCAACGGGCATCTATATAATCAAATTAACTAATTCTACTGGAAGCGAAACCGAATCAAAGTATTTGATAAAGAATTAGATCTTATTAAGGCTATCAGAAATCAGCCATCTGCTATCGGAAATCAGAGATCAGAGCTCCTTTTTCCTGTGTCATTCAAAAAATCATCCTCTTAACTATTAGCCCAACGATAAGCGCAATGCTTAAACTGATCAGCGTCCCAATTACCAGGTATTCCGTCTTTTCTTCCGGTCTGTTATTTTCACTGAAACGAATGATTGATTTCGCCGCGATCAATAATCCCATCGCCTCAAATTGTCCTCGAAGCACCAGGATGAATATGATCACTCTTTCAATGATGCCGATCCATTTGCCCGCATTGGCCAGTGTTTGCGGATTCACCAGGTTCTGCCGCCATTTCCTTGTCAATTCACCAATTAAAATAGAAGAGGGAAGAGTTAAAAATACGAGAGCGGTAGTAATGATCCATACATGCGTATCCTCACTTATTTTTAGCCAATCCTCTTTTAATTCACCAAAGCTGAAGAAAAGGACAAGCCAACAAATAACGATGACCAGCAAATGCAGTAATTGATCGATCAGGAAATATTTCGATTCATCCGGCTTGTACGATTTCCACCCGTCTATCAGCGTATGAGTTACAAATATGACTATGGCAATCAGCCAGTAATTCCATCCTATAAATAATAAGGCAACGGCTGCTGTAATAAATGTATGCAAGTATAAGAATCCGGAGGAAAAATGTCTTTGCTTTTTATCCGTTACCCACGAAGTTCTCTGCAGCACAAAATCAGTTAACAAATGAGCGAGAATCAATTTTACGAGCCAGATCAAGTTCATGCAATGTTGAATTTAAGGATGGTTTGCTGATATTCCTTCAATAGTTTTTCTATTTCATTCCAGCCTGCTGCCTGGGCATGCTGGTTCAATGTAGCCTGGGTAATATGTAATTTCTTAGCTGCTTCTATTTGTGTTTTTCCTTTTAAAAGCTCATTCAGTACGCCTGCCTGCTTGGGTGTCATGTGCCGGAATAAATGATCGCAATAAGAGGCAATAAGCCGCAAAGCTATATTGGCTTGCTCATCTGCGGATTGGATCTTTAGTCTTTCATCCATGTCCATTTCATCAAATGCCCTGCCTGACAGAATAAATGCTTCTCCCGTAGCCGTTTTTAAAGAGCGTACGGGCGCTTCCACCTGGCCTATGCCAATGCTCGCCCGAACATCAAAAGAATAGGACAAGGCTCTTGCCGTTGCTCTTGATAGCAATACAACCAGTAAGGCCAATTGATAATTTTTGAGATAGACCTGAAAGCTGTCTCCCCTGTAAAACTCATATTTATATTCCTGTAAAACCACTGTAAGCTGTGATAATAATTTTTTCTCCTGCTCCCTGGTAAGGAGGGTGGAATTAACAATATCAGCAGTAATCACAGCTCCCGTAGGCATTAAAATTATTTCTATAAATATAGGCTATAATACCTATAAAATGAAATTATAGGCTTTTTTACCTATAAGTATAAATTATAGCCTTATTAACCTATATTGAAAAAAGCAACTTCTTCACCATAGAACAACGACTCCCTCTCTCTCCCTGTCAACTTGTAAACTTGTCAACCTGTCAACCTCTCTTACAACTATCTTCCCCTCCCAAAAAACCCTCCAACTGCCAAAAAACTGCCCTAATTTTAGGCCATCCATTGATCTGCCACTGTTTCCCATTTATAACTTCTCCTCAAATGAAAAAGCTACTACTCACCGCCGCTATTCTGCTGCCGCTTTGTTTATTTTCACAAACTGACAGCATTCAAAAAGAAAATGAGTTTTTAAAAACAAGGATCGATTCGCTGGAAAGAAAGCTGGATGAAACCAATTATACCCGAGTGCCTAATAAGGACCTGGACGATCATTTGGGTGAAATGATCAATACCAAAGTGGGAAGTTATATAAGTGGAAAGATCGCATTGGTAAGTACAATTATTGGTGTCATTAGTTTCTTACTGGGATACCTGGCAAAATATTTTTTTTCAGAAAGTACAAGGAAGCAAATAGAGGATAATGTAAAAAAGTTCAGTGATAAAATTTCAAGTGATAATGCCGAGACACAATCCAGACTGGAGTCAATGTTACAGGACCAGAAAGAATATATAAACACAAATAACAGGCTGAATGATGACAGAATAAAGGACCTGGGAAACAGGTTCGATAGTTTTCATTCCAATATAGATAATCAGCTGCAACAGGTAACAGCCAGTACCAATAGGAATATTGGAGATTTTCAGTCAAATGCCAATGCAAGGTTGAAACAATCAGAGGACCAGATGAACAAACTGGTGGAAACAATGCAGCAATCTCTTAGTACAATGAAGGACGCACAACAGAATTATGAAAAACAGGCCGGAGAAAACATTGAGGCAAAGTTCAGCGAGACATTTGACTTCCTTTGGGGAGATATTATTCAGGGAATGATAGACCGCGCAGTTCAGAAAAATTATACTGGACAATCCCTGGTAAATGATTTTGAGAAAATATTAAATAAAGACCTAAATGTTGGAGTTGAACTAAAAATAAAGTTGATCGATACTTTAATGCGTTGTTATTTCTATACAACCGATCTTCCAAAGAGATATGAAAAGATGATTGAGTTAATTAAGAATTATGAAGATAAATATGACCTGTTACCTCAAACATATGTGAATGCGTCAATAGCTCTGATCAATAATTATGAACTGTATGGATCGGCGGACTTAAGAGAATCTGCTCTTAGTAATTGCGACAAATCTATACAAAAGGACCGTGACTATGGATTGCCCTATGCTATTAAGATGGAATTCCTGGCCATTGCCATAGCAAAAGTTAGAGAAGATGATATAAAGAAAAAGATAAGGCATGAAATAGAGGAATTGTTATACAATATTTCTAATATTCCATCCTCTTTATTGAAGGGAGAATTTCTGGAAAGGTTAATACAGGATAAAGAAATAGAGTACTTAAAGAAATACATTGATCAGTTATATAGCGATTACGCTAAAGAACTAACCCCTTTCAGGGAAAATGTAATGGAGCAATTGGTATTGAATTATTCAAAAACACGGGAATCTGAAAAAAAATTATTTACGAATATGTTATCGGAAGGAATAGATTATCATCCGAATTTGACTGGTAAATGGAAAGTGAATTCATTTATTGAAAGCGGGAAATCAATTGATCTTCAAGATCAGAATATGTTTTTAACACTGGAAAGATCAAAGTACACAATAAATAATTCCAAAGGATTCGAGGAAAGCGGGGTAATTTATTTTCTTCCCAACCTTCTTCCTTATTCTTTTAGCATGATTGCTGAAGAGAAAGATAAAAAAATAAGAGTAGTTAAGGGAATTTATACTTTTGATAATTCGAATAAGGTTCTCAATATGTGTATCAATAACCCTTCCCAGGATAGACCGGTTGATTTAACGTCAACTCCGGAAAACATGTATTCGTTAATTAGTCTGAATCCCTTTTCGTAATGTAATTATTTAAGCTGAGATCTATCTCCCTTCAAAAAACTTTGCTACTCCAAAAGCTGCAGCAGCAGCCATTGCGCCTATGAATAATACACGCATCGCACCCCAGAACGGTTGTACTCCTGTTATCTTGCTCTTGAACCATCCGAAAATAAAAAGGCATATAAGTGTAACAACAACAGAATATTTTAAGCCGGTAAGGGGACTGCTTACAAAAAAATAGGGTAGAAGAGGCACCAGCCCACCCACTACATAAGAGAGTCCGATATTGAAAGCGGATTTTGTGGCTCTTTTCGGATCGGGTTTATCCAATCCTAATTCATATTTCATCATGAAGTCTACCCACTTATCCTTATCCTTTGCAATTTCTTCAGTGGCTTTATCCTGCAGCTCCGGACTCAACCCGATATTCGCAAAAAACTCTTTGGTTTCAGTGATCTCCACATGGCGTAAATGATCTACTTCATAATGCTCCCGCTGGAATTCACTTTTATAATGATCCTGTTCTGTTTTCCCTGCCAGGTAGCCGCCAAGTCCCATAGCAATAGATCCGGCACAGATTTCCGCAATTCCTGCAATAACAATAATACCGGTAGAAGATACTGCGCCGCTTAATCCTGCCGCTAAAGCAAATGGCACTGTAAGCCCATCGCTCATTCCAATAACTATATCAGTTATTAATGCGCTGCTGGTAACATGTTCTTCATGGTGGAGATTTGTTTCCATTGCGGGAATTTACGAATTCCTTCCTGCTAATGCCAATTAATCAAGGATCTTTAGTGATCCTGAAATTATTTGCATGCATTCATCCACTTGTTCTTTGGTAATTACCAGCGGAGGAGCCAGTCTTATTTTATCACCATGCGTTGGCTTCGCCAGCAATCCATTCTTTTTCAATTCAACACAAAGATTCCAGGCGGCATCATCATCCGCATGGTCAATAACAATGGCATTCAGCAATCCTTTTCCCCGGATCATCTTAATATGTCTTGATCTTAATTTAGTTAATCCATTCCTGAAATATTCACCCAGTTGCATAGCCTTTTCAGTCATATTTTCTTCGATCAGTACTTTAAGTGCAGCGATTGCTACTTTACATGCTAATGGATTCCCTCCATAAGTTGATCCATGCTCTCCGGGCTTTATGGTAAGCATAATTTCATCATCAGCTAAAACAGCGCTAACCGGTAAAGTTCCTCCGCTCAATGCCTTGCCAAGTATAAGAATATCCGGATGAACATTTTCATGATCACAGGCAAGTATTTTTCCCGTTCTTCCCAGTCCGGTTTGTATTTCATCAGCAATGAACAGCACATTTGCTTTCCTGCATAACTCATAGGCCTGCTTCAGGTAGCCATCGTTGGGAACTCTCACTCCTGCTTCTCCCTGTATGGGCTCTACCAGAAAGCCTGCGACCTTTTTGTCCATTAAAGCATTATGTAAGGCATCAGGATCATTATAAGTAATTTCGGTAAAGCCAGGCATGTATGGACCAAAATGATTGCGTGCTTCAGGATCGCTGCTGAATGAAATAACAGTAGTGGTGCGTCCGTGGAAATTGCCTTCGCAAACTATAATAACCGCTTCATTGTCAGGTATTCCCTTTACTTCATATCCCCACCGGCGTGCCAGCTTTAAAGCTGTTTCTACAGCTTCTACGCCCGTATTCATAGGCAATACTTTATCATAGCTAAAAAGCTCAGTTATGTACTTTTCATATTCGCCAAGAAGATCATTATAAAAGGCACGACTGGTAAGTGTTAACTTTTGCGCTTGTTCAGTAAGAGCTTGAATGATGGCGGGATGACAATGACCCTGGTTCACAGCCGAATAGCCACTCAGGAAATCATAATATCTTTTTCCCTCAACATCCCATACATATACACCCTCACCTTTGGTTAGTACAACCGGAAGGGGGTGATAATTGTGCGCTCCGTATTT
>JBJMLT010000462.1:0-10951 GCA_045805165.1 Flavisolibacter sp. | reverse complement strand
CTGAACTTCATCCGAAAGGTTTATTAGTATTATCTTAATTTCTCCACGATAATCACTGTCAATTGTACCTGGCGTATTAAGGCAGGTAATTCCATTTTTAATAGCTAATCCACTTCGGGGTCGAACCTGTGCTTCATATCCTGATGGTATTTCAATAAATAAGCCAGTTGGAATCAATATCCGTTCCAGCGGCTTAAGTTGTATAGCTGTTTGAATAAAAGCTCTGACATCCATTCCTGAAGAACCATCTGTGGCATATTCAGGTAAAACATTATTGGAAACGTTGACTATTTTTACTTCAACAGGCATTGGCTTCAAAGATAAGTTCCTGAAAGTCCAAAGATGTTAAATAGTTTCCAATAACACTGTAGCATAAGCTACTATGCCTTCATTTCTACCTACAAAACCCATTTTTTCGGTTGTGGTTGCTTTTATGGAAATAGTATTTACAGGAGTACCTAAAATGTCTGAAATGACCTTTTGCATTTCATTTACAAAAGGTTTTATTTTTGGCTCTTCCAGACAAACAGAAGAATCAAGGTTTACCAATTCATAATTTTCTTTACGAACGATATTTATAGTATGCTTCAATAATAATTTGCTATCAATATCCTTATATTTTGGGTCTGTATCCGGGAAATGGTTTCCTATATCACCAAGACATAGAGCTCCTAAAAGTGCATCACAAATGGCATGTAAAAGAACATCGGCATCTGAATGGCCTACAGCACCTTTAGAATGAGGAATATGAACACCACCTATCATTAAGTTCCTCCCTTCAGAGAGTTGATGAAAATCGATTCCAAATCCAATGCGGAAAGACATTTAATTTATGATTTACGAATTACGAATTACGATTTGTTGCTATTGGCTATCGGCTGTCTGCTGTCGGCATTCAGCTATCGGCTTTGGGCATTCAGACGCGGTTAAGTGTTTAGCTATTCACTGTTCATGATGGGCGAACGCTGATGTAAAAAAATAACCAATATTCAAATATAGAATTGAATATTGGTTAGGATATTATTAGTTATGTTGAAATTATTGTTCAGTGGTTGGAGCACTTTGACCATTGAAATCGAATACCAATGAAAAACGCAGCGTATTTGATAAAGGATTTTGCGTATTACCAGAACCAGAAGGGATGAGGTAAGAAAAGTTCAATCCGAAAATATTGTATTTAATGCCAACCCCAGTAGTAAAATATCTGCGGTTACCTTTTGTTTTATCTTCATAAAAATAACCAGCACGTAACGAGAATTGGTTATTATACCAATATTCCGCCCCAACAGAAACCTGAAATTCCTTAAGTTCTTCACTAAAACCACCCGGCGCATCGCTAAATGAGCTGAACCAGCTACTAACAACACTTTTGTTATGATAATCTGCTAATCCTGCTGAATCGTTCGGAGGAGTAGGGACTAATAATTTATTTAAATCGAGACCGAAAGAAACTTTATTGCTTTCATCAATAACCCTGGTGTAAGTGGTACCTATTCCAAAATTAGCCGGTATAAAATCTTTTTGGCTTGCATTATCTGTGTATGAGATTTTTGCACCCAAATTAGTAATTGCAACACCAAATGCCCATCCCTGTCCAAGATCATTTGTATTATTCTGATACAAACCAATATCGCCTGCTACAGAAGTACCTGCTTTATATGTTCCTGATTGAGATACAGCACCTGCCGCCAGATTTGAATAGATATATTTTAGTCCTATTCCGAGACCGAGCCTGTCGGACAATTTTCTTGAATAACCAAGGTCTGCACCAAATTCCCTAGGCGTTCCATTTCCCTGAATATTTCCATACGGATCGGTAAATTGAATACTTCCCAGGCTGAAATATCTTAAAGAAGCTGATATGGCCTGTGATTCTCCTATTTTATAATATCCAGCAACGGAAGCCAGATAAACATCAGGCACCAATTTCTTTAACCATGGAGTATAAGTAACATTCACTCCTGCGGGTGAAGTATTAAAGGGAACCTTTCCTAAATTATAATATGATGAACTGGGATCGGGAGAAGTTGCCAGGGAAAGATCTCCCATTCCTCCAGCACGCGCATCAGGAGAAATCCGTAAAAATGGTACGGCGGTAGTTACAACATTAATTGGTTGCGGCGTCTGAGCATTGGAGGTAAGAAACCCCGACAATAAAAAAACAGCAGCAATCACTTTCAATGCAGTTGATTTCATAGTAATTATTTAAAAAAAGTGTGTGAAATTATACAGTTTTGGTTATAAACGAATGAAATGCTCATTTTGGTTATTTAATTTAATATCACCAGTCTTTCCCATTTCTCGGCAGTTTTGCCATTAAATGCTTTTACTCTAAGCCGATAAATGTAAACACCACGGCCAATTTTGTTTCCATACTCATCACGACCATCCCAATGAATATCACTCGAACGATTTCCAATGGTATTTATTGTCTGTGTCAGCGTATTTATTAGCTTACCATTTATAGTAAAAATTTCAAGTTTTACGTACAGGTCTATATTTGGATAATTGTGTTCGAACCAGAATGAAGTATTGGTTGTGAATGGATTAGGATAATTGAGCACATGAGAAATTTGTAACTGGCTGGTATTTACAATAGTAAATTCCAAAACATATTCACTAGAATTATTCAAGACATCCCAAGCCTTTATTTTAATAGAATGATGCCCTGGAGAAAGTGAAGGAAGTTGAAATCTAACTTTTCCTTTTTGATAATTATCCTGGTCGCTTTCATAAAAGTTATTGAGGATAAAATACTGATGGTTATCATTATCAATAGTAGCTACAATATCATGGCCCACACCAGTATTACCGGTATTTATTCCAGATGAATCTGATAATAATAAAATTAGTACAGGATCAGGAATGGTAATTCCCCCATTTACAAATTTCTCATCATTTAAAAAGGCTTTTATATCAGGACCAAGCTTGTCTGAATTCTCTGATACTGCTACACCACCTATAATAATATTTGTAGAAAGTCCGTTTCCATCAATAGATCCGTTCTGTACATACATGCTTAATTTACCTTTACCAAATTGATAATTAATATCTTTTGGCATGCGAAAGCGAACAGTAAACCTGCCATCCTTAACTGTGGCTTTCCCTCTAAATAAACTATTTTCCTGGTCTGAAAAACTTACAGGTATGCTTGCAGGATCATTACCCAATGTTGCAAGGTTATGAGGTTTATCAAATAAAGTAATGTTGACCGTACCTTGAAAATCAGAAAATAAACCCCCGCTTTGATTATGAACTTCTCCGTCTATAGTTACCAGTTCCGCCGATCTTAAAGTATCAGAAACCGTTATAATATTTTTTCCATTTAATGCAGTTGCAATCACTTTATACTGAGGAAAAGCAAGTGTCATTGCGGGGTCTCCAAGAAGTGTAAACTTTCTGTTATTGATAATGTCTGGTGAATTTTGATATGTAGCATTTTTTGCAGATAGAATCGATTGCCCTAAGGATTTATATTTACCATTGCTATCTGGTTGAAATGCCTGTTGTAAATAATTATTGTTTATAATTTTATTACTATAAGCAAAAACAACCCGGGTTGTTGTCATTAGCGCAATAGCTCCTGTTTTAGGACGAACTATAAGATTTTCTCCCAGTGAATTAATGAGAGGATTATCAAAAGGAGCAAAATCACAAGTAGCTGTAATAAAAAGGGGAAGCTTAAATTGATTATTCCATGAATTTACGATCTGCTGGTCAATAACATCCTCTTCTGCCAGACGGGTTGGACCACCATGACCGCTAAAATTCCACATTAAAGTGCCATTATAGATATTATTATTTATTGTTGCATTAGCCTGGGGATAAATTCCTCCACCAGATCCTCCTTCTTTTTTAAAAGCGTCCAGATAAACCTTTTGAATATTGAAAACAGGAGCGTTGCCGGAAACAGTTGATGTTAGCGTTTCCGCGTCCTGAAGATGGAGATCATAATCTCCATCATCTGCTACAAAATTTAGATTATTTCTCCAGGGACCTAATGATGATGCAGAATGATAATCGATTATCTTATCAACAAAATTCTTTGCTTCATCCCTATTTTTCGCTGGTATCCTGCCAATTCCTATCTGTAAAAGATTTGTAATTAATCCAGAATTTATATCATCATGATCATCTATAAACCCAAAATAATCATCGGAAGTATAAGTTGATAAAGGATCCAAAGAGTTCACACTTTGATAAGCAGGAACAAAATTGGCATTATTGACCAGCCTGCTTTTATAATCAAAAGATCCTTTTCCAAAAAGCAATAAATATTTACCGGAAAGGTTCCATTCAGATCTATATCTGTCATAAAACATTTTTACAAAATCCCTTATTGCGGAAGGATCCGGAATACCACCTGAAAATTCATTGAATACCTGATCGGTAGTTACAACAACAGTATTGAGATTATTCCTTTGTTTATGAAATTGCGCCAGGCGCTGAGCCTGTAAGCTGTAATCGGGATAGGCAACAATAATAAAATCTGATTCAGGGCTGCTATGTAAATCCTGGTTAGGAATCCGACCAATTACGATTGGTGAAAGAAATACCGGAGGGAAACAAACATATTCGTGCAAATACAGAGCGTCGTTTATAAAATGCAACTGATTTGCAACTATTGTTGAGTTCATTTTAACTACATGGAATGGGTCTGTGACATCCCAAACGCGATAATTGTTATCAGCGTTTCCTATTATGAACTCTGCTGTTGGATTACCAACAGAATTCCAATCTCTAAAAAACAATGCATTTTCCGGTTGAGCAGCTAAGTTTCCTCTGACAAAAACTTCGAACCAATTCAGCCAACCCTGAGCATTAAAACCTCCGGGTACAAAAGAAAAATTTACTGAAGAACTATTTGCAGGAAATGAGAATGATACTGCTTTTGATACTTGTTGAGCGAATAAATCCAAACTGCCTGTGCCTGTGGAAGGGACATCAATAGAAGCTAACTGAACTCCATTCAACCCTAAATTAAAACGACTCGAATTATTGACCGATCGGCTAACGACATTCGTATATATCGAAGCCTGGCTGCCTGCGATTATATCATTAAAAGGAAGGGGAAAGGACCTTGAAAGGCTTTTTCCAGGATTACCTGAAAACTCTTCGCCATACCAGTCCTTTCCACTTGCTAAAAAATTTACTGAATCCAATTCATGAAAAAACCGGTCATCATAAGATGTAACTGTTGTTGAAGCGGAAGCAAAAGGAAGCTGAAACTGGATCCTTTGACCTGTACCACCTATTGTAAGATAGTAAAAGACCTGATCACTATATATGTTTTTCTTATGTATAAACCTTTTATTTACAGAATCTTTTTCCCAAATGTCGGGACCGGGGGAATAAAAAAGTATAAAATCAGAGCCATCGAGAACACCGTCACCACCATCAATTACTTCAATTGATATTTCATTAAGATCATCGATCCGAGACTGGTCAACCGCCTCAGGCAAAATAGTGCCTGAATTACTATAGAGTCTGATCTGGGAAGAAGAAATTGAGCCTGTAATACCCAGAGAATTTAGAAAAGGGAGGTCCATTTTATAAATTCCGGGACCTGAAACGGCGAGCTTATACCAGTTACCAGCCGCCAGTACTGAATGAGGTTTATAAGTTCTTTGGGCATGGACCATTGCGAAAACCATACATAGCAATATGATATCCAGTATCTTATAAATAAAACGCATGATTATTGCAGTCGTAGAATTACAGTGTAAAAAACGTATTTTCCTCTATAAATTTTATAGTAAAGTTTATATATTCGCAAACTGCCCTGAAAAACTATGGCGGAATACAATAATAGCTTTACAAGCGTCGTTAAAGTTATTCCAAATCATATGTTTAATGGCAGGCACATGAAAAATCCATGTGTCCTTTAGAAAGACAAAAAATGCAACCATGCAAAAAAAACATTTTGTAATCCTACTATCCTGTGCCGCTTTAATGGCATCTTGTAAGAATGGCCTTTTTGGCAAAAGCAAGAAAGAAAAATCTGATGTTACCGGCTGGAACTACAATGACAAGAACATGGGTGGTTACCAGGTAGCTAAATCCCAGGAACAAGGAACAGGTCCAAACCTGGTTTTTGTTCAAGGTGGTACATTCACCATGGGTCAAACCGAGGAAGATGTAATGGGTGACTGGAATAATATTCCCCGCCGAGTTACTGTTCCTTCTTTCTATATGGACCGTACTGAGGTAGCTAATGTGCACTACCGCGAGTACATTCACTGGTTAACTAAAGTATTTGATCCCGAAAGTGATCCTAATAATAAAAAGATCATTGATAACGCTTTACCAGATACTCTTGTCTGGAGAAGCGAGCTTAGCTATAATGAACCTTTAGTTGAGTATTATTTCCGCCATCCAAGCTTTAATTACTATCCAGTAGTAGGAGTAAGCTGGAGGCAGGCACACGATTTCTGCTTATGGAGGAGTGACCGCGTAAATGAAGGTATCCTTATGAACAAAGGATATGTTTCAGGCAAAGGCATTCAAGGTCAACAACAAGAGAACAACTTTACTACTAAATCGTATTTATTAGGTCTTTACCAGGCACAACCTGGCAAACCAAAAAAGAATTCTTTAAAAACAGAGCAAGGAACACCGAGAACACAGGTAAATATGGAAGATGGCATCCTTCTTCCGGATTACCGCTTACCTTTTGAGGCAGAGTGGGAATATGCAGCTTATGGATTAATTAATCAAAATCCACGTCCGTCTCTTAAAGAAGGGAAACGCGGAGAAGAGCTACAATCTAACAAACAGGTATTTCCATGGTCTGTAAATATGAATGGGTTACGTGATACTAAACATGGAAGCTGGCAAGGTCAATTCCTGGCTAACTTTAAAAGAGGCGCCGGTGATAATGCAGGTGTTGCAGGGGGATTAAACGACCGCGCTATTTATACTGCTGATGTTAAATCTTTCTATCCAAACGGATTCGGTCTTTATAATATGGCAGGCAATGTTAGTGAGTGGGTATATGACGTTTACCGTCCTTTAACTTCATTAGATGCTGATGATGTGGCTCCTGTTCGTGGTAATAAATTTATGAAGTTGTATAAGAATGGAAGCGGCGAAGCCGAGGTAGATAGTATGGGTAGAGTAAAAATGGTTGCTGTTTCAGATTCTGAAAGCATGCACCGCCGTAATTACCAGCGTGGTAATGTGATCAATTATCTTGATGGTGATGATGCTTCTGAATCCTCTTATGGTTATGGTAAAACAACTTTGATCAGTGATAAATCCAGAGTATTTAAAGGTGGTAGCTGGAATGACCGAGCTTATTGGTTAAGTCCAGGCACCCGCCGCTATATGGAAGAAGATCAGGCCAGCAGCACCGTAGGTTTCCGTTGTGCTATGGACCGTATGGGTAGTCCAGAAGGTAACAAAAGAAAAACCGGAAATTTCTGGAAAACTCAAAAACAAAAGAGATAATCTATTTAATAACTTATCTGAAGCCCCGTATAAAGAACGGGGCTTTTTATTTGCCCCTACTTTTGCGCAATGAAAATGGATGAATTATATACTATATATCTTTCTAACCCGTCCGTTCAAACTGATACAAGAAAATTAAAAAAAGGAGATCTTTTCTTCGCATTAAAGGGTCCCAGCTTCGATGGAAATGAATTTGCGATAAAGGCTATAGAAAGCGGAGCAAGTTATGCAGTTATAGATGATGAAACCTATTTTAAGGAAGGCAAAACAATTTTGGTGAATGATGTACTGGATACCTTACAGCAATTAGCGCTTCATCATAGAAAACAACTTGATATTCCATTTATCGCAATTACAGGCAGCAATGGAAAAACAACCACCAAAGAACTGATCCATGCCGTACTTTCTTCGATATATAAAACTTATACAACCGAGGGAAATCTTAATAACCATATAGGAGTTCCATTAACTATTCTAAAGATCCGAAAGGACGCAGAAATGGCAGTGATAGAAATGGGAGCTAATCATATAAATGAAATTGCCTCTTATTGTAAAATAGCTTTACCTACACATGGACTAATAACGAATTGCGGTAAGGCACACCTGGAAGGCTTTGGGGGAGTAGAAGGTGTTCGAAGAGCTAAAGGTGAATTGTATGACCATTTAAGAGCAAATGACGGAACTGCATTTGTGATGTGGGATTTTACTTATTTACAAGAAATGAGCAAAGGAATTCAGCATATTTATAAATATGGCACTTCTAATGCTGACCTGACAGGCTTTGCGGAATCTTCAGATCCTTTTTTACATGTGAAATTCACAAAGGGCTATAATGGACTTGTAAAAACAATGCTTGTAGGAGAATACAATCTTTCAAATGTATTGGCAGCCATGGCAACAGGAATTTATTTTTCGGTACCTACTGAAAAATGTAAAAATGCTTTGGAAAATTATTCACCTTCTAACAGCAGATCCCAATTACTTCAAAAAGGGTCCAATCAAATAATTCTTGATGCTTATAATGCAAATCCGAGCAGCATGAAGGCAGCTATTGAAAACTTTGCGAAAACGGTTCATTCAAATAAAATACTGATATTAGGAGGAATGGCCGAATTAGGAGAAAGCAGTAAAGAAGAGCATGAAAGCATTGTGGATGAAATTAAAAAATATAAATGGGATCATGTGCTTTTAGCAGGAGGAGATTTTATGAAAATTAAACATCCTTTTATTCAGTTTAGTACTGCAGATGAAGCAGGCAAATGGCTTCAAAGAAACAAAATTGAGAATTCATACTTCCTGATAAAAGGTTCCAGAAGCATGCAAATGGAAAAAATATTAAATTATGTTCAGTAAGCTTTATGAGTGAATCTATCCCCCATAGGAATTATATTACTACAGTTATAAATTGTTTATGCCCGAGGTGCAGAGAGGGAAAATTATTTAAATATCCCCTTACATTCAAGATGGGGAAAAACATGCAAATGAATGAAAAATGCCCGGTTTGCAAACAGGCGACCGATATTGAAGTTGGCTTCTATTATGGCACTGGTTATGTTAGCTATTTAATAGGGATATTATTTACGATAGTAACCTTTCTTGTATGGCTCGCAACTATTGGATTTTCATTTCACGATAAAAGATTTCTTTTATGGATAAGCCTGAACTCAATTATTCTGATAGTTTTACAGCCCTGGCTAATGCGTTTCTCCCGTGTATTATGGCTGTCCTTTTTCGTTAAATATGATCCAGAATGGATACATCACAAACCTGAAGATCCTGAGCGAATAGTGGAACAGGAAATGAACAATTGGTGATTTTTAGTAGTATGGAAGTTGAAATGTTGACAGGTTAACAAGGAAGGAAGGCTAAGGACAATTAGTTTAAATCACATGTTTATGCTATTGCTGTCGCTTATAAAAGCTATTAGTATTGCATATATTATTTCGAATAAGTATTTTTTTGGTGTCAGCCCTGCGTATCTACGCCGGGCTTTATACTTTTTAGCCCCTTTCAATATCAGTCTATCTTTACATTATTCCGCATCCCGTTGATCTTATTCCCAAATCCGTAAGCATAAAAAGATCTGATATATGAATTTGCGCCTTGAAAAATTGAAAATATGAGAGCGTGCATACTGATTTTTATGATCATTTCATTTTTAAGACCTATGGCGCAGGACAGGTATTTTGGTCAAACGTATACTACCAATGTTTTACCAAAAGGTAATATTGATTTTGAATTATGGCATACATCAAGAATCGGGCATTCCGATCAATATTTTCATGGAATGGAGCAGCGCATGGAATTTGAATTCGGATTGGGGAAAAACATTCAAACCGCATTTTATTTTAATCGTTATCAAACATCTTACAGTAATGCTATGGATGAAATTGTACAAAATAATGAAATTGGATTTAGCAATGAATGGAAATGGAAGATAACGGATCCCTCTTCTAATAAAATAGGTTCTGCTTTATATGAAGAAATAGGAATTAAAGGGGATGAACTGGAACTTGAATCAAAGCTAATCCTGGATAAAAGCTTTGGTAAAAACCTTATTGCAATGAATGTTGTTTATGAATTGGAGTATGAGGCAGAGAGGCGAAATGGAAGATCCAATTTTCAAGTATCACATACTCCTGTAACTGTGGATCTTGGCTATATGAGAAACCTGAGCTATTCTTTTGGTGTTGGCATTGAATTTAGAAATTATAATGAAGTAATTAAAGGCAGTTGGAAAAATTCTGTTTTATATGGTGGTCCAACTATTAATTATAGAAGCAACCGCTGGTTTGTAATAGGCAATTATTTACCACAGTGGGTTAATTTGAAAAAAACACAGGAATTCCCGAATAAAAAAGTATTGAATGAATTAGAAAGAATGGAAGCAAGGATTATTTTCGGAATTTCCTTTTAAAGGATTATAAAATAACCAGATAATTGATCGTTTTATAACTAAATAGTTCTATTGAAAATGAAATACCTTGTAATTGATTAAAATTTTCGAACGAAATAGCTTTGAAGTTCATGACCATGAAAGTAAAAGCGATACATCGTGACAAGGTTGCCAAGCATGCAAAAGTGAAGGATCAATTATTATTTGAGGGACTCAAGAAGGAGGAGATCTCAACCCTACAGAGCCTGTATGGGAAAAATCAATTTACAAAAGAACAAAAAGGAAATTTTTGGCATACTGTGCTGGACATTGCAAAAGAGCCCATGTTTTTGATGCTTACCGGGGCCTGTCTCTTATATTTTCTTTTAGGTGAAGCTAAAGAAGGGGCATTAATGCTTGCCGCCATGATCTTTGTCGGTGCTATTTCGATATATCAGGAAGTAAAAAGTTCTCATGCTCTAGAAGCGCTTAAAAAATATACAGAGCCAAAAGTAATGGTGGTACGCGATGGAGTTGAGCAACTTATTGCTACAGAAGAACTGCTACCCGGTGATATTATGATATTGGAGGAGGGCAACCTTATTGCTGCCGATGCACAAGTTATCG
>JBJMLT010000461.1:0-10712 GCA_045805165.1 Flavisolibacter sp. | reverse complement strand
TTTAAAGCAATAAACTCTGTTGTATCAGCCTCATTGATATCAATTGAAATAATTTTCGTAGGCCTATTAGTTTCTTTAAGATATTTTACTGATCCATGAGAACGAATGTCTATGTAATTCCTGATCCGGTCATAAAATCCGGCAGGTAAACCCCAAATCTTTTGAACGTCTTCTTGTTTATAAAAATGACCACCTTTTTCCCTGTAATGGATGATGGTTTTGATCTTGTTTTCATTTAAACCCAATCTTTTCCATCCGTCAAGTGAAAGCGTATTGGGATCAAACCTGAATAGCTCACCCTGTATATACCCTGGCTGGCTATAGTTTTTAGAATTTGAATAATGATGGAAATCTTTCGTGACAATTCCATGATTATTCATTTCACTACTGTCAAGTGCGTTTCTATCTTGAAAAACACTGCTGTCATACTTTATAGAGATCCGGCTGTTCGTTACAGGGTAAAATTCGGGTATAAGGCAGGCTGTAATAATTAATAGAACAAGAGTAATAGCACCTATGGTATCTTTTTTGGAAAAGTTAAAATATTGTTTAAGCGATTTCATGGGGTATTAAGAAAAGGTGCAATGTATTAAAGGAAACCAAAAGTTTTTGTGGCTTAATCTTTGTGAGCAAGAAAATCTTGTTTGTGTAGCTTTATTTCATACTTTTGCAGTCCTTTAGTTTTGGCCAAAAACATTTTGACGTCGCAATTCATTTTTTAAATAGTTCAGGTTTGATTGCTTTTATTTCTGAATAGAGGCAAGAGAATGATTTGTCCGTCAATAACATAAAACCGGTTTTTAAGCATATGTCTTCAACAACTATGAATCAAAGGGTTAATTTCGGCAAAATAGGAAATATAGCTGAAACCCCTGATCTCCTTGCTGTACAGATCCAATCATTCAAAGAATTCTTTCAGTTAGAAACAACACCTGATAAACGAAATGTAGAAGGTTTGTTTAGAGTGTTTAAAGAGAATTTTCCTATTACAGATACGAGGAACATTTTCGTTCTTGAATTCCTTGACTATTTTATCGATCCTCCCCGCTATACAATTGAAGAATGTATGGAGCGCGGCTTAACCTATGCAGTGCCTTTAAAAGCAAAGCTTCGCTTAAGCTGTAATGATGAGGAGCATATCGATTTCCAGACAATTGTTCAGGACGTTTTTCTTGGAAATATTCCTTACATGACTCCGCGCGGCACCTTTGTAATTAATGGAGCAGAGCGTGTAGTTGTTTCTCAGTTGCATCGTTCACCGGGAGTATTCTTTGGTCAGTCCATTCACCCGAATGGAACCAAGATCTATTCTGCAAGGGTAATTCCTTTTAAAGGTGCGTGGATGGAATTTGCTACTGATATTAACAATGTCATGTATGCATACATTGACCGTAAGAAAAAATTCCCTGTAACTACTTTACTTCGTTCCATAGGTTATGAAACGGATAAAGACATTCTGGAATTATTCGGAATGGCAGATGAAGTAAAAGGTGATAAGAAATCTCTTCAGAAATATGTTGGCCGCCGCCTTGCTGCCCGTGTACTTCGTAGCTGGGTGGAAGACTTTGTAGATGAAGATACCGGTGAAGTAGTTTCTATTGAAAGAAATGAAATTGTTCTTGAGCGTGATTCCATTCTTGACGAAGAAGCTATTGAAACTATTTCTGAAATGGATATCAAGAGCGTATTTGTTCAGAAAGAAGATGTGGGTGGAGATTACGCTATTATTTATAACACATTAAATAAAGATACTTCTAACTCAGAGCTGGAAGCCGTTCAGGTAATTTACCGTCAGCTACGTGGTGCTGACGCTCCGGATAATGAGACTGCAAGGGGCATCATCGATAAGCTATTCTTCTCTGATAAGAGATATGATCTTGGTGAAGTAGGACGCTATAAGATCAACCGCAAGTTGAATTTAAATGCTCCTCTAGAGCAGAAAACACTTACTAAGGAAGACATTATTGAGATCATCAAATATCTTGTTCGCTTAACGAATGGTAAAGCTGAAATTGATGATATCGATCACCTCAGCAATCGTCGGGTACGCACTGTAGGTGAACAATTATATGCACAATTTGGTGTTGGACTTGCACGTATGGCCCGTACCATCCGTGAAAGAATGAACGTTCGTGATAATGAAGTATTCACTCCGGTTGACCTGATCAATGCAAGAACACTTTCTTCAGTGATCAATTCATTCTTTGGTACTTCCCAGCTATCACAATTCCTTGATCAGACAAATCCACTTTCAGAGATTACACACAAACGTCGTATTTCTGCACTCGGGCCCGGTGGTCTGAGCCGTGAAAGAGCGGGATTTGAAGTTCGTGATGTACACTATAGCCACTATGGACGTTTGTGTACCATTGAAACTCCTGAAGGACCAAACATTGGTTTGATCTCAACTCTTTGCGTTCACGCGAAGATCAATGAGATGGGATTCATAGAAACTCCTTACCGAAAGGTTGAAAATGGTAAGGTGAATATGAAGCAACTTACTTTCTTAAGTGCGGAAGAGGAAGACATGGCGAAAATCGCGCAGGCAAACGTTCCTTTAGATGATAAAGGGAACTTTGTTGAAGAAAAGATCGTAAGCCGTGAAACCGGTGATTTCCCAATACTGGATAAAAATGAAGTGGAATATATGGACGTAGCGCCTAACCAGATCGTTGGTCTCAGTGCTTCCTTAATTCCATTCCTTGAACATGATGATGCCAACCGTGCACTGATGGGATCTAACATGCAACGCCAGGCTGTTCCATTACTTCGTCCTGATGTTCCTGTAGTAGGAACAGGATTGGAAGGGAAAGCAGCGCGTGATGCAAGGATTCAGATCCATTCAGAAGGTGATGGTGTTGTAGAATTTGTAGATGCCAACGAGATCCATGTTCGCTATAATAGAAATGAAGAACAAAGGCTGGTAAGCTTTGAAGATGATTTAAGAGTTTATAGGCTTACCAAGTTCATAAAAACAAACCAGGAAACCTCTATAAACCTCAAGCCTGCTGTTAAGAAAGGCCAGAGAGTAAAAGAAGGAGATTTTCTTACTGAAGGCTATGCAACCAAAGATGGTGAATTAGCACTTGGTAAAAATCTTAAAGTGGCATTCATGCCATGGAAGGGTTACAACTTTGAAGATGCCATTGTTATATCTGAAAGAGTTGTAAAAGAAGACCTGTTTACTTCTGTTCATATATCTGAATATGAACTGGAAGTTCGTGATACAAAATTGGGTGAAGAAGAATTGACCCCAGACATTCCAAACGTATCGGAAGAAGCAACAAAGGATCTTGATGAAAATGGAATAATACGTATAGGAGCTCAGATCAAAGAAGGAGATATTCTTATTGGTAAGATCACTCCTAAAGGAGAATCTGATCCTACTCCGGAAGAAAAACTTTTGCGTGCCATTTTTGGAGATAAAGCAGGAGATGCGAAAGATGCATCATTGAAAGCTCCCAATGGAGTGGAAGGTGTAGTAATAAGTAAAAAGCTATTCCAGAGAGCAAAGAAAGATAAGAATGCAAAAGTTCGTGAGAAAGCTGCTTTAGAAAAACTTGAAAAGGTGCATGAAAAGAATGTATCTGATCTAATGGAAGTGTTATTAGATAAATTACAGACACTTTTAAAAGAAAGAGCAAGTGCTGGAGTAAGCAATAATTTCGGAGAAGTATTGATAGGTAAGGGAGCAAAGTTCACACAAAAGAATTTATCTCAGATCGACTTTATGAATGTGAACCCGTTAGGTTGGACTGGTGATGCCAAGATAGATGATCAGATCAATATTTTATTACACAACTACAGCATTAAATATAACGAGGAACTTGGTAGATATAAAAGAGAGAAGTTCAATATTTCAATAGGTGATGAATTACCTGCTGGTGTATTGAAGCTTGCTAAAGTTTATATCGCTGTGAAGCGTAAACTGAAAGTGGGTGATAAAATGGCTGGTCGCCACGGAAATAAAGGTATTGTTGCAAAGATCGTTCGTGCGGAAGACATGCCATTCCTGGAAGACGGAACACCTGTAGATATTGTATTGAACCCATTAGGAGTACCAAGCCGTATGAACCTGGGTCAGATCTATGAGACAGTTTTGGGATGGGCAGGGATTCAACTGAGTACAAAATTCGAGACACCAATATTTGACGGAGCTTCTACAGAAGATATAGCCGGTTATTGCGAAAAGGCTGGAATACCCATGTTCGGTCATACTTACCTGTATGATGGCGAAACAGGTGAACGCTTCCACCAGAAAGCAACTGTTGGTATTATTTATGTGATCAAGCTTCACCACATGGTGGATGATAAGATGCACGCAAGAAGCATTGGACCATATAGCTTAATTACCCAACAACCGTTGGGTGGTAAGGCGCAATTCGGAGGTCAGCGTTTTGGTGAAATGGAAGTGTGGGCACTGGAGGCATATGGAGCATCAAATATTTTGCAGGAATTACTTACTATTAAATCGGACGATATAATAGGACGCGCAAAAACATATGAATCCATAGTTAAAGGTGAAAACATTCCTCGCGCCGGAATCCCTGAATCATTCAATGTACTGGTTCATGAGTTAAGAGGATTAGGATTAGATCTTAAGTTTCATGACTAATTAGACCTATCCAGAAATCTGAAATCGTAAATCTAAAAATCGTAAATTATTATATGGCTTTTAATAAAAGAGATAATCGTCCGAGACCACAATTTTCAAAAATTACCATCGGACTTGCTTCTCCTGACAGTATCCTTGAAAAAAGCTTTGGAGAAGTACTGAAGCCTGAAACAATTAACTATCGTACGTATAAACCTGAAAGAGATGGTCTATTCTGCGAAAGAATTTTCGGACCTGTAAAAGACTATGAATGTGCTTGTGGAAAGTACAAGCGTATACGTTATAAAGGAATTGTTTGCGACCGTTGTGGTGTAGAGGTTACTGAAAAGAAAGTACGCCGTGAGCGGATGGGACATATTAAGCTTGTTGTTCCGGTAGTTCACATCTGGTATTTCAAATCACTTCCAAACAAAATTGGTTACCTGTTAGGAATGAGCTCTAAAAAGCTCGAAAGCATTGTTTATTACGAACGCTTTGTTGTAATACAATCAGGTATCCGCGCAGATAAAGGACAGAACTATGGTGATCTTTTAACGGAAGAAGAATATCTTGATATTCTTGATACGCTTCCTAAGGAAAACCAGTATCTGCCTGATGAAGATCCCAATAAGTTCATTGCAAAAATGGGCGCTGAAGCAGTTCACGATCTGTTAGCAAGAATAGATCTTGATCAGTTATCTTATGATCTGCGTAATGCAGCAGCAACGGAAACATCTCAGCAACGTAAGGCAGATGCCCTAAAGCGTTTGAGTGTAGTTGAAGCTTTCCGTGATGCACAGTCAAGGATCAGCAACCGTCCTGAATGGATGGTAATGCAATATATTCCGGTTATTCCACCTGAATTGCGTCCACTTGTTCCACTGGATGGCGGTCGTTTTGCATCATCAGACCTTAATGACCTTTATCGTCGTGTTATTATCCGTAATAACCGTTTGAAGCGTTTACTGGAGATCAAAGCGCCTGAAGTTATCTTACGTAATGAAAAGCGTATGCTTCAGGAAGCTGTGGATAGTCTGTTCGATAACAGCCGTAAATCCAATGCTGTTAAAGCTGAAGGTGGAAGAGCACTTAAATCTCTTTCCGATGTTCTGAAAGGCAAGCAAGGACGTTTCCGTCAGAACCTGTTAGGAAAGCGTGTTGACTATTCCGGCCGTTCTGTAATTGTGGTAGGTCCAGAACTTAAATTATATGAGTGCGGTCTGCCAAAAGATATGGCTGCAGAATTATTCAAGCCATTTATCATTCGTAAATTAATTGAAAGAGGTATTGTAAAAACAGTTAAGTCTGCAAGAAAACTTGTAGATAAAAAAGAAGCTGTTGTTTGGGATATCTTAGAAAATATTTTAAAAGGACATCCGGTATTGTTGAATCGTGCTCCAACACTTCACAGATTGTCTATTCAGGCTTTCCAACCAAAACTGGTTGAGGGTAAAGCTATTCAGCTTCACCCATTAGTAACTACTGCATTCAACGCCGACTTCGACGGTGACCAAATGGCTGTACATGTACCATTAAGCCATGCAGCTATTTTGGAAGCGCAGTTATTAATGCTTGCTTCACACAATATTCTTAACCCACAGAATGGAACGCCAATTACTCTTCCTTCACAGGACATGGTATTGGGACTGTATTATATATCCAAGGGTAAGAAATCAACTCCGACTGAAAAAGTGCGCGGAGAAGGAAAAGTATTTTACAGCGAAGAAGAAGTAATCATTGCGTACAATGAAGGACGTATAGATCTTCATGCGCACATTAAAGTAAAGACAAACGTCCGCGAAAATGAATCACTGATCAATAAAATTATAGAAACAACTGTTGGACGAGTACTATTCAATCAGTTTGTACCTCGCGAAGTTGGATTTGTGAATGCATTGCTTACAAAGAAAAACCTTCGTGAGATCATTGGAGATATTATAACCATTACCAATGTTCCTAAAACTGCCAAGTTCCTTGATGATATTAAGCAGCTTGGATTCCGCACAGCCTTCCAGGGAGGACTTTCATTCAGTATTAATGACCTGATCATTCCTGAAATCAAGAATGAGCTTCTTGAAAATGCAAAAGGAGAAGTAGAGGAAGTATGGGAAAACTATAACATGGGGTTGATCACCAACAATGAGCGTTACAACCAGATCGTTGACATTTGGTCACGTGTGGATACAAGGATAACTGAAACCCTGATCCGTGAATTAAGCACAGATAAACAAGGATTTAATTCTGTTTACATGATGTTGGATTCAGGAGACCGTGGTTCGAAGCAGCAGATCAAGCAGCTTGCGGGCATGAGAGGTTTAATGGCAAAGCCAAGAAAATCTGGTTCCACCGGCTCTGAAATTATTGAGAATCCTATTCTTTCCAACTTTAAAGGCGGATTGAATGTATTGGATTACTTTATTTCTACGCATGGTGCCCGTAAAGGTTTGGCCGATACAGCCCTTAAAACAGCCGATGCCGGTTATTTGACCCGCCGTCTGGTAGACGTAGCACAAGATGTAGTAATTACTGAAGAAGATTGTGGTACGCTTCGTGGAATTGCAACTTCGGCTCTGAAGGATAATGAAGATGTTATTGAACCACTTTCCGACAGGATCGCGGGCCGTACTTCATTGCATGATGTATATGATTTGCAGTCAGATGAATTGATCGTAGCAGCAGGTGAAGCAATAACAAATGAAAAAGCAAACAGAATTGAAGAAGTAGGTATTGAAATTGTTGAAATTCGCTCTGTTCTTACTTGTGAAAGCAAACGTGGTACTTGCGTTAAGTGTTATGGTAAAAACCTGGCGACAGGTTATCTGGCCCAGAGGGGAGATGCGGTTGGTATTATAGCAGCACAGTCAATAGGAGAGCCGGGCACACAGTTAACGCTTCGTACTTTCCACGTGGGAGGTGTAGCTGGTTCTGCAACTGTAGAATCTACACTTATTGCGAAATTTGAAGGAACTATTCAATTCGATGGATTACGTTCGGTTGTTACTCAAAATAATGAAGGTGAAAAAGTACAGGTGGTTATTGGTCGTACCGGTGAAGTTCGTATCATGGATACAAAGAACGATAGATTATTGATCACCAATAACATTCCTTATGGTGCTACATTACAAGTTAAAGACGGACAGAAAGTAAATAAAGGAGATATAATTTGTACCTGGGACCCATTCAACAATGTAATTGTTGCGGAGATCAATGGTGCTGTTAAATTCGAAAATGTAATTGAAGGTATTACTTACCGTGAAGAAGCAGATGAACAAACAGGACACAGGGAGAAAGTGGTTATTGAAACGAAAGACAAGACCAAAATACCTTCCATCCTTGTTCAGGGTAAGGAAATTAAATCATATAACCTTCCAACTGGTAGCCACATTGTAGTAGATGAAGCAGAGGAAGTAAAAGCGGGACAGGTTATTGTAAAGATCCCACGTATACTTGGTAAGTTGAGAGATATCACAGGTGGTCTGCCCAGGGTCACTGAATTATTTGAGGCCCGTAACCCAAGCAACCCTGCCATTGTGAGTGAGATCGATGGAGTAGTTTCCATGGGAGCTGTTAAGCGTGGAAACCGTGAGATCATTATCGAAGCAAAGGATGGGATTACTAAAAAATACCTTGTGCCACTGACGCGTCAGATATTAGCTCAGGATGGTGACTTCGTTAAAGCTGGTTCACCATTATCAGACGGACAGATCTCTCCTCAGGATATTCTTTCAATTCAGGGACCATTCGCTGTACAGCAATATGTGGTTAATGAGATCCAGGAAGTGTATCGCTTACAGGGTGTGCGCATAAATGATAAACATATTGAAGTTATTGTTCGTCAGATGATGCGCAAGGTTTCGATTGTTGATCCAGGAGACACCAAATTCCTTGAAGAAGATCTTACAGATAAGTTTGAATTCCTTGAAGAGAATGATTTTATATTCGATAAGAAAGTAGTAACTGAAGCTGGTGAATCAACTAAAATGAGGCCTGGCCAGATCGTAAGCCTACGTGAATTAAGGGAAGAGAATTCTATTCTTCGCAGGAGCGATCGCAAGCTGGTGGAATACAGAGATGCAAAACCTGCAACATCTGCTCCAACCTTACTTGGAATAACTAAAGCTTCTTTAGGAGTACAAAGCTGGATATCGGCTGCTTCCTTCCAGGAAACAACAAAAGTGCTTTCTTCTGCAGCAATACAGGGTAAAACGGATGATATGCTGGGACTGAAAGAAAATGTAATTACAGGACATTTGATACCTGCAGGTACAGGATTGAGAGAGTTTGATAATATGGTGGTTGGTAGTAAGGAAGAATATGAGTTACTTCAGACAGCCCGTGAAGCAATGACCTTCGATGAAGAAGAATAACGTGAAGCAATATTACTTTATATTAGAACCTTGCATTACCAAGGTTCTTTTTTTGTGAGCAATTATTAGTTATACTCCTTAAAAGCAAATGCATTAGCGGTATTTATTAAATACATCATAAATAATTGGTATCTAAAAGCTTAGCAGTTTCGTTTCACAACAGTTTTAACGTTAACTGTTTCATAAAGTGCCTCTATAGATTTTCCATAACGTCATATCAAATCTTATTTTGCAAAAAAAACTGCAATGAAAAGCGGTGTGCTCATACTGAATGTTATTCTTCTAATTCTGGTTGGTGTACTTTTCTATTTGCATTTTTCTTCAAAAGAGAAACCAGCGATTACTCTTGCATCTAATAATAAAACAGATAATGCATCTGTTCCATTTCGCATTGCCTATTTTGAAATGGACTCTATCAGCAATTCCTTTGCAATGGTAAAAGATGTAAAGAATGAATTAAGCAAAGAAGAAGACAAGATGAATAGCAACCTTTCTCATTTGCAAAAATTGTATAATGATAAGCTGGCGCAATATCAAAGTCAGGCGACGCAAATGAACCAGGTTCAATCGGAGCAGGCCAACAGAGACATGCTGCAACTTCAGGAATCCATAAGAGGTCAGAAGCAGGATATGGACCAAAAATATCAGGATCTTTATATGCGCAAAATGCAGGATGTAAAATCTAAAATTGAAGACTTTCTGAAAGAATACAATAAAACAAAAGGCTATTCTTATATCTTTAGCAATGAACCAGGATTTATTTACTACAGGGATACGGTCTATAATATAACTCGTGATCTGGTTAAAGGCTTGAACGAACAATACCAGAAGAAAAAAAATTAACGATACAACTTATTCTTCATCCTGCATTAGCAGGATTTTTTATATCATCACAAAATCATAGTTAGTTTTGAATTAATTATCTTGATAAAAAATGGCCATCATGTCAAATACGTTAACTGCAGAAGAGGCAATAATAGAAGATAAATCGTTTAAAAGATCGCTTGGTTTACTTGATGCCACAATGATAGTGGCTGGTTCAATGATCGGATCAGGTATATTTATAGTGAGTGCAGATATTACAAGGAATGTTGGTAGTTCGGGATGGCTAATAGCTGTATGGATCATTACCGGATTTATGACCATAACAGCAGCCTTAAGCTATGGAGAGTTAAGTGGTATGTTTCCGAAAGCGGGCGGCCAGTATGTTTATTTAAGAGAATCTTACAATCCATTAATAGGTTTTTTATATGGGTGGAGCTTTTTTGCAGTAATACAAACAGGAACCATAGCCGCAGTTGCTGTAGCTTTTGCAAAATTTACCGGGTATTTTATTCCATCATTAAATATGGTGGATAAAAATATTTTTTATCAGGCCCATATTTTTAATTACGATTTCAAACTTTATCCAGCCCAATTGGTTGCCATGGGGTTAATAGTTTTATTGACTATTATTAATACCAGAGGAATTAAAACCGGTAAAATAATTCAGACCACGTTCACTGTATCAAAGCTTCTGGCCTTATTCGGATTAATCTTCTTTGGGTTCATTTTAGTTAAAGAAAGTTTTTGGCATCAAAATTGGCAAAACAGTTTTCATGCAATGCAGGACCTTGGAAGTAAAGATGTAAATGGTGTATTGCAACCAACCCAATGGACAGACATCTTTGGATTAGCAGTGGTAGGTGCCATAGCAGCAGCTATGACAGGTTCTGTATTTAGCAGTGATGCGTGGAATAATGTAACCTTTA
>JBJMLT010000460.1:0-2676 GCA_045805165.1 Flavisolibacter sp. | reverse complement strand
TTACGATCCAGTTGGTGCTGGTTGCGCCGGCGTACTGGACTGACCATCCGTTTATGCTGGTCGCGGATCTTCCGCGGTTATACAGCTCGACAAAATCATTTGTATATTGAGCTCCGGCCGCGCCGCCGCCGCCGTAGATCTGGCTGATAACGACGTTGGGTGAAACTAAATTGCTATCGTCTTGTGTCTTTCGATCGGTTTGTGCTGAGGTCGCTACGCTGTGGATCGACCATACGACGGCCACAGTGAGAATGAAAATAAGAGCAAAATACTTTTTCATTAATACAGGTTCCTTGCAGGCATTTCACAAGGGAAATGGCAGATGCTGAGGCGAAACTACCTTTGTAGCATATTTGCGGCAAATTAGGAATTGGATCGGGTCACTCAGCGCTTAATTTCGTTTTCGTTCGCTTTACGTCATTTGCAAAAAAAAATTAGCGTCCTTTGCGGAAAAAAAACATTCAATCGCAAAGGACGCTAAGGTCTCGCAAAGGTCAAAAGTTAAAAGCTAAAAATCATTGTTGATTTATCAAGGACTACCTCTAAAAGAGATGAAATCTCTAATAATTATTAATTAATAATCAATAATCAATGACTAACAGCTGCTTCATGAGCAAGCGGCTCCGCCTTTGCCTTACCTGCCGGCGCTTTAGGCCTATAGAATTCTTTAAAGATCAATCGAAGGCTTTGATCATATGTAAAATAATTATAGATCCAATTAATAAATACCATCAGCCTGTTTTTCACACCAAGTATTAAAAACAGGTGAAGTCCCATCCAGATCAACCAGGCAAATATTCCATGAAGGTGTAATTTAGGCTTTGGAATATCCGCGACTGCCAGGTTTCTTCCTACGGTTGCTAAAGAACCTTTGTCATTGTATTCAAATTCTTTTAGGGAAGATTCATTTCTTACAATATGCAATAAATTCTTTGCCAGATAATCCGCCTGCTGGATCGCTACTGAGGCTACCTGTGGGTGTCCTTTTGTCCATGTCTGCGTTTCCATATAGGCAATATCACCAATTGCATAAACATTATCAGTATCCAGTACCTTATTAAAACGGTCAACTTTAATGCGGTTTCCCCTCACTACAAGTGATTTGTCTATACCTTCCGGTACATTTCCTTTAATTCCTGCAGCCCATATAACGGTATTGGATGGAATGGTTTTTCCATCGGCCAGTATCACGTTCTCTCCATCATAATCCTTAACCACCGTTTTTGTCATTATAGTTACACCAAGCTTATGTAGATAGTGACAGGAATCCTTGGATGATTTTTCACTCATTGAAGCCAGAGTTCTATCGCCACCCTCTAATAAATAAATGTTCATTTTTTTGAAGTCAATTTCAGGATAGTCCTTAGGCAATACGTAACGCTTCATTTCAGCCAATGCTCCTGAAACTTCAACTCCTGTTGCTCCACCGCCCACTATAACAATGTTCAACAGCCTCTGCATTTGATTTGGATCTTTAGCTAAAAGGGCATCTTCAAAATTCTGTATTAGTCTATGACGTAATTGCAATGCTTCGGTGGTTGATTTCATAGGAAAAGCATTAGCGGTGACATTTACATTTCCAAAAAAATTAGTATCTGCACCCATAGCCAATACCAAAATATCATAAGCTATCTCTTCCGTATTTGTGGTAATAAGGTGTTGTTCTGTATTTATCTTTTTAACTTCTTCTACCCGTATTCGAACATTTTTACTTTTCTGAAATGCTTTTCTTAAAGGAAACGATATATTACTTGCATCCAATGCTGCTGTAGCTACCTGATAAAAAAGAGGTTGAAACTGATGATAATTATTTTTATCAATGAGTAATACTTCAATTCCCTGTTTATTATTCAGCTTGCGGGCCAGCCGTAATCCACCAAAACCGGCTCCGACAATAACTACTTTCATAATATTTCATTTCGTTATCAAATCTTTTAATACAATAATCGAACCTTTAATGTATTAGGAACTTCCCTTAAAAGCTTAGCTGCACGGTCTGATAACCTCTTATCTACATCAACTACTACATAGCCTATTTCATCATTGGTTTTAAGGTATTGTCCTACAATATTGATTTTGTTTTTTGAAAGCTGACCATTTATATTGGATAATACGCCCGGAACATTTTTATGAATATGCAATATCCGGTGAGCTCCGAGTTGAGGAGGTAGCGCCAATGCCGGCACAGTATGAGATCCTAGTGTGATACCTTTTTCAAGATAGTTAAGCAACTTCGCACTTACATCCTCACCAATATTTTCCTGGGCCTCTTCTGTAGATCCTCCAATATGAGGTGTTAATAATACATTAGGTAGTCCTTGCAATGGTGTTACAAACGGATCTCCATTCTTTTCAGGCTCTACCGGGAAAACATCTACTGCTGCACCTGCCACCTGACCACTTTCTATTGCTTTGCTCAATGCCTCCAGATCCATTACTTCACCACGGGCATAATTAATTATTATGCTTCCTTTCTTCGCATATTTGATCACGTTTTTATTGATCAGGTTTTTAGTTTGTGGAGTTTCTGGTACATGCAATGTTATTACATCGGCATTGGTAAATACTTCTTTTAATGAACGCACATCAGTTGCATTGCCTAATGGAAGCTTTGTCTCTATATCATAAAAAATAACTTTCATTCCTAATGCTTCAGCAAGTACACTTACCTGTGAG
>JBJMLT010000459.1:0-15865 GCA_045805165.1 Flavisolibacter sp. | reverse complement strand
GCAAACAACAAAATATCACACGCGCACACTTTCATTCTTGTCTCTGTTAATACTTTACTTTTTGGCAGTCCTGTACCATAGCAAAATTCTTTTAGTATTAAAACGATCATCTGATACACACGTCTTATACCAAATTCTTTCATTAATCCTGGAATACGGCTATCCTCCGGAATGGAAAGCAATCGATCAAAATCCGGTTTTCCATCCACCAGATAATTCTGCATTATCAAATTACTTAGCACCTCATACTCCACCGACCTCACAAATTTCTTTCTACTTTTTAGACCCCAGGAGTCTGTCTTTATATCCTTTTTATCAATTTTCACTCTACCCATCAAATCCACTTCTCCCATATTAACCTCCATTTAATTTCAATATTTAAATAACCTTTTTTATAAAAATAAAACTGCATCCTATAACGATTCACTGTATCTAAGTTCCCCCTTTAGGGGGGCAGGGGGCTTAACTTGCCTTCGCATAATTAACTCTCATCAACCTCAGCCTCTGAAATAAACTTCCAATAATTAAATCCGCATTCACATCTTCCAGCTCCACCTTATGCCACTCCTCATTATTATCCATAACAAATAATTCATCTTTCGGACTCACACTCATCGCCCAAATCAAAAAAGGAACACTATGCGGAGTAATTTTCACCTCTACACCACTATCTAAATAAAGGAATTCATTTCCAACCAACTCCTTAACTATTTCTATGCATTCACTAAATATATTTTTCATAATTTATTTTCTTAATAGTTAACCTTCAAATATCAACACCTTAATGCGTGTAATGAAAACTGCATTAAACTATTGACGATTGACGATTCACGATTGACGTTTCTTCCACACTCCCCATATATATTTTTCATACTTAAAACTTTAATATTTAATCTTCACGATCACCAACTGTAATACCTCTATCTAAGACTCCCCTAAACCATTGACGATTTACAATTGATGCTAAACCACTTCAGCTGCAAAAATGAATGCCTGATCTAAAGAATCAGCTAATCAGCTAATTAGCTAACAGCTAATATTTTCTTAAAGTGATCTTATAAGTAGAACGAGATTTTCTCCCCGCTCCCTCCACAACTTCGCCTGTTTCAAAATCCACAACCGTTCTTCCTTCTCCAATTCTCCTCAATTTCTCCTCAACCATTTTTTGTTGTTGTTTTAATATTGAGATTTGCTGCTCCAGAATATTCCATTCAGAATTACCCGAATAATCATAGCTAACACCTGCTTCGCACATTTCTATTTTAGCTCCGGATTTTGTAACCATCATTCCGCGGTGTTTCGCCAGCTCATCTCTCAAAAATTGTACATATCGTTCATCCTTTCTCACCGTCTTTACAAATTCTTCCATCGCTGCTATCGCTTCCGCTACTTCAAAAACATTTCCTTCTTCCAGAACATTATCTACTGATTCGCTGGCCAGTTGTGCCAGTTGCTTTTTTGTCAGGCCTTCCCTTATCGAGGGTAAGGTTTCTTTATGCTGCATTACGTGCTTTGCCATTAATTTGGTTTCTTCGGTTGGAGATTAGTTGCTGTAAAAGGGGATTTCCATCAACATCAGATTTGTTCTTGTTATATAATTCAACAAGATCTTTATGAGTTTCGCATTGCTCAACTTTTTCATACCATTCGCTGCCCGGCCTCACCATTTCAAATGCATCTTCTCCCGCTTCGCACCATTCAGCAATTATTTCTCCGGTCTTTATATTGGGAACGAATGCAGGCTTACCCATAAATAAATTCGTTCTGTCTTTTGATGCTGTAGCATGATGCCTTGTATCCATTTCAAGATTAATGGTCAGCTCATATTCAAATCCTTCTCTTGTTATTTCTCTCAATCCGCTCTTTTCCACTTTCACCTTTCCATTATTGTCCTTGATCATTTCATAATCCTGCTTGCGGCGCACAGTTGTGATCATGTGACTCGGACTTTGCAGAATAGCATCTACAAATGCCTGATGTCTCGGAGTTACTTTTGCCCAGTCCTGGTATTTTCCACCAAGACTTTCAACTATTTCCAGGCAACCGCCTTTTCCGTCCCACTCATGAGTTATGGAATCAACTATGATCACTTCCATTCCTGCTTTTTCACAAGTATGGATCGCTTCAATATATTTTTCCGGAGTAAATGGTGCCGCGATAGGCAATACATTAAATTCTCCCAGGTGCGCATACAGATCCGCACTATTATTTTCACTGTCTATTATGGCTATCTTACTCCATTCACCACAAATTCCTTTCGCTATCATTAAAGCGGAATATGTTTTTCCCGCTCCCGATACTGCCGATAATCCTAACCGCATCTTCGCCTTCTTCCTCGTCGCTTTTCGTAAATTCATATTTTTAAACTTTAATTATACTAACTTCTCTATCCACTATCTCCCCACTTCACTATTCTCTATTCCTTGTTCAATATTCTCTATTCTACCCCTCCACTTCACTATTCAACATCCCTTATTCAATATTCTTTATTCTCTATTCCTCTGTTCACTATTCAATATTCAACATCTCTCCACTTCACTATTCAATATTCCTTGTTCAATATTCTATATTCTCTATTCCTACGCTGCTTTCCCCATCTCCATTTCTTCACTCGCGAAGTACCTAACTGCCGCTTCTATTATTTCATCCAAAGTATCTTTACCGATAACTTCTAAAACTGGCTTAATATCCTTTCCATTCCATTTAATAAAATCAATATCTACCGTATATCTCTCGAAAATGTCCAGCACAGAAGCTTCTGGGTTAAAATAGCCTACTCCCTCAACCTTAAGGTCACCAATATGCTCCGTTACAATCCTTAGATCCCTAACCACTTTATTCTTCAGGGGATAATCAAAGGCAAACTCTCTAGTTATCTTTCTCATGATTTGGAATTGTGAATTTTTGTTCTAAATTTGTGAAGAATAAAGTTACATTTATTCACATTATCCACAAATAGTTCACATATTTATTCACATTTAGTTAACATACATGTCTACTAGTCCTAACATTAAGAATATCAGGCAGTTATATAACCTTACACAGGAAGAATTTGCTCTGGCTTTAGGCATAACACGCGAGCTTGTGAATAAGATGGAGAAGGGCAAAACTGGCGTGTCAAAAGCCACTCGTTTATTGATCCAGAATTTCCTTCAGGAACGCCAAAGTGAAAATTATTCACAGGAAATGACCTTTTTAGGCGTCCCTTCACACAACTTTGAAAAACATTCAAACCCTCAACCTTATTTACTTGATAGAAGGGAACAAAAGAAACAATCTACCAGCCTTCAGGTTCCACTGATAGGCATTAAAGCACAAGCCGGATACATCAAAGGGTATGAGCATGTGGATTATATCGGTTCACTAGAGAAATATTCTTTACCTCCGGGAGTTAATCCCTCCGGTGCCATCTGGAGTTATTTTGAAGTAGACGGCGATAGCATGGAGCCTACCTTATATGCCGGCGATATTTTGCTAACAACCATGCTTCCCCGGGAAGATTGGAACGACATTAAAAATCATTCAGTGTATATAATCCTCACGAACGATCAATTATTGGTAAAGAGGGTCCGTCAAAAATCACCTACTGAATGGACTTTAATTAGCGATAACGCCGAGGCCTATCCGCCAATAGAAATAAACTTGTCTTCCATCCGCCAGGTCTGGACCTTCCGCCGCCACATCCGTTCCCGCCTCCCGATGGTTGTATAACGGACTTTTGACTTATTCACGATCCCACGATTCCCGGAAATTGACGATTCACGATTGACGATTGACGAATTGCCACATCGGCATATTGGCACATTGTCTTAATTTTACCCCCTATGCCTTCAAACGCAAACAGACAGTTTCTCGATTTCGAGAAGCCAATTAAAGACCTTGTTGACGAAATTGAACGGTTAAAGCATACCGCCGAGCAAAAGAAGATCGATTATACCGATATGATCAAAAAGCTCGAGCAGCAGATCATTGAACGCCGCACAGAAATAACCCGGAACCTCACAAGCTGGCAGAAAGTCCAGCTAAGCAGGCATCCGGACAGGCCCTATACTCTCAAGTATATTGAGAAGATGACCACGAATTTTATTGAGTTATACGGCGATAGAAATGTAAAGGATGATAAGGCTATGGTGGGTGGATTTGGTATGCTTGACGGACAAACTGTAATGCTTATAGGCCAGCAAAAAGGGATTAATACTAAAACCAGGCAGTTGCGCAACTTCGGAATGGCAAACCCCGAAGGCTATCGCAAAGCTCTTCGTTTAATGCGCCTGGCAGAAAAATTCAATAAGCCAATTATTACATTGATAGATACACCGGGTGCGTATCCTGGACTTGAAGCAGAAGAGCGCGGTCAGGGAGAAGCCATCGCTCGTAACATCTATGAAATGATCCGTTTAAAGGTCCCTGTTATTTGCGTAATTATCGGTGAAGGTGCTTCTGGTGGAGCATTAGGTATCGGAGTGGGAGATAGGGTCCTCATGATGGAAAATAGCTGGTACAGTGTTATCTCGCCGGAAAATTGCAGCACCATACTTTGGAGAAGTTGGGCTCAGAAAGAAATAGCGGCAGAGCAATTAAAGCTTACTGCTGATTATATGAAAGGATTTGGATTAGTAGATGATATTATTCCCGAACCGCCTGGTGGAGCGCATTGGGATTATAATGAATCCGCTGAAATAGTAAAGAACCATTTGCTCCCTGTTCTTGAAGAGCTGAAAAAGATCCCGCCGGAAGAAAGGATCAATCAGCGAATAGTGAAGTTCGGCAAAATGGGTTTCTACGAAGAGCTCCCCGAACCAAAATCTACGATGCCCATCCCCCAACCCACCTTCGAAAAATAAAATAGATCAGAAAAGAAATACTAGTATAAGAAATGTAAAAGTAAAAATGTAAAAACCGATCTTATACAAATCGTAAATCGTATTTAGTAAATCTAAATATCAGTAATAAGAATCGTCCTGTAAACAAATCGTAATTTGTAATTTGTAAATTGGAAATTAAATCATGTCTTTTCGCGACACCCTCAAAGGAACCGGAGTTGCTCTCGTTACACCATTCAGATCAGATAAGTCAGTTGATTATGATGGCCTGCTTAGGCTCATTAATTTTGTAATAGAAGGTGGTGTGCAATATGTAGTTACATTAGGAACAACTGGTGAAACGCCAACTCTTACTAAGGAAGAAAAAATAGATATAATTGAAGCCACATATACACTGGTCGCAGGAAGAGTGCCCGTTGTTGTTGGTATAGGTGGAAACGATACAAGATCTGTTATTAAAGAAATTGAATCTTTCCCTCTCGAAAAAGCAGCAGCCATTTTATCTGTTAGTCCTTATTATAGCAAGCCCTCTCAGGAAGGTATTTATCAACACTATAAAGCATTGGCCTCCGCTACTGCTAAGTCAATAATATTATACAATGTGCCTGGTCGTACGGGCAGTAATATAGCAGCTCATACTACTGTTCGTTTGGCAAACGATATAAGTAATATTAATGGCATTAAAGAAGCTAGTGGAAATATGCTTCAATGCATGCAGATCCTTCGCGATAAGCCTCAGGAGTTTATGGTAGTTAGTGGAGATGATGCTTTGGCGCTTCCACAAATCGCTTGCGGAATGGATGGAGTTATTAGCGTCGCTGCTAACTGTTTTCCAAAAGATCTCAGTATGATGGTAAATGCAATAATGTCCGGAGATTTGATCGCCGCCAGGGCTTTGAACAATAAATTGCTGGAGGGATATGATTTAATGTTTATAGAAAATAACCCTGCAGGAGTAAAAGCATTTTTAACTGAGATGGGTATAATCGAAAATCATCTCAGGCTGCCTCTGGTCCCTCTTAGCCATGGTGTTCACAAACAGGTACAGAATTATATTCCTACTTTAAAATAAAATGGCGCTGGCTACCCGATTTCTTTCCACCTTTCTATTTATCCTGGCAGGCTTTTTTATACAGGCTCAGTACAGGGTCACGTTTATAATTGACCAGCTTCCAGCTTATCAAATCGAAAATGATGCTGTTTATTTGGCAGGTTCTTTTAATAACTGGAATCCGGGTGATAATAAATTACGCCTTACAACAATTAATAACAAAAAAGGCATTACCATTCAATTGCAACATGGCACCTATGAGTATAAATTTACAAGGGGCTCATGGAAAACAGTGGAAGTGGCACCAGATGGTAAGTCTAAACAAAACAGAAGTTTGGAAGTGGATAACGATACTACCATAAATATTGAAATACCTAATTGGGCAGATCATTTTAATCATCCTGAAAGAACAAGTACAGCCAACAAAAATGTTCATCTGCTTGATTCTTCTTTTTATATGCCTCAATTAGACAGATACAGAAGGATATGGATCTATCTGCCGGACTCTTACTATCATACAAAAAAAAGATATCCCGTGCTGTATATGCACGACGGACAAAATGTTTTTGACGATGCCACATCTTTCGCTGGTGAATGGGGAGTGGATGAAGCATTAGATTCATTAGGAAAAACAGTTGGAGAGGCTATTGTTGTAGCTATCGACAATGGAGCTGATAAGCGTATGAATGAATACTCTCCTTACGATATGGAAAAATATGGCGAAGGAGAAGGTAGTAAGTATGTAGACTTTTTAGTTAAATCCTTAAAGCCGGTTATTGATAAGAATTTCCGTACCAAAAAAACACACGAGCATACATTTATTGCTGGTAGTTCAATGGGTGGACTCATCTCTTTATATGCTATTCTAAAATATCCAAAGGTATTTGGAGGGGCTGGAATTTTTTCTCCTGCAATTTGGATCGCTCCGGATATTAAAAACGATGTCGTTAAAAGAGGGAAGAAGGTAAAGGGAAAGATTTATTTCTATGCAGGAAAGCAGGAGAGTGATCAAATGGTGCCCGATATGCTTGCCATATTCGAAAGCCTTCATAAAGTTTCCTCCGCAAAAATAGAAACCGTCATCCGTACAGACGGAAAACATACCGAGGCAAACTGGCGCTCCGAATTCCCCCAATTCTTCAAATTCCTTATGAAATAAACCTTGCGCCCTCGCGCCTTAGCGGTTAAACTGACTAATGGATCTCATACATCTCCCCTTCAATCGCCAGCTCCGTATTTCCAAATACCTCTCTTGCTTCTTCAACAAATTGTTCCAGTGTACTATACTTCGAGCTAAAATGTCCTATTAATAATTTCTTTGCGCCTCCCTTCCTTGCAATTTCTGCAGCCTGCCTGGTAGTGGAGTGAAACCTCTCCTCAGCTTTTTCACGCATGTTGTCTAAATAAGTGGTTTCATGATACATCATATCAACTCCGGTAATATGATTAAGAATAGATTCATCATATTTTGTATCTGCACAAAACGCATATTTCTTTCCTGGCTCAGGAGAAGTAGTTACTGAATCGTTTTTAATAACCTGTCCTTTCGGAGTTATATAATCCAATCCGTTCTGTAGGCTGGAATAAAATGAAATCGGAATATCAAGCTTTCTCACTTTATCAATAAGCAGTTTTCTTTTACCTTCTTTCTCTTCAAATAAAAATCCATAGCACTCAATGCGATGATTCGTTCTGAAGCAGCTTATTTTAATTCTGTCATTATCAACAAGTGTCCCCGCTTCAGAAAGTGTATGGAAAAAAATAGGATACGACAATTGCGTATCTGCTACCTGAAGTTGCATTTCTATGATCTCTTGTAATGGAGATGGTCCAAATACATGCAATTCTTGTTTATGAGAAAGCAGGCTGAATGTATTAATTAATCCAACCAGCCCAAAGTAGTGGTCACCATGCAAATGAGAAATAAATATATGAGAGATTTTTCCCCTTCTTACCTTGTACTTGATCATTTGGATCTGTGTGCCCTCTCCACAATCAACTAGATAATTAGTTCCGTCATGTGAAACAACCTGGCTGGTAGGATGTCTGTTAAATGCGGGCACTGCAGAATTATTTCCTAATATGGTTACAGATAACATCCAATAAAATTAAACCATTCCTAACGTCTCTTCAATTTGCTCAATATAACCCTTGCCAAACAATATTAGATGGATGAGTAATGGATAAAGATTGGAAACCTTCCATTGTTCATTAAAATGCGAAGGGAAAGGACTATGATAATTATAGCTTTCATAGAATAAATGATGAAAGCCTCCGAATAAGGTGCTCATGCCAAGATCTACAGATGGATGGCCATAATAGGGTGCCGGATCAACTAATACCGGTAACGATTGTGCATTGCACATAAAGTTTCCACTCCAAAGATCTCCATGTACCAATGCTGGCTTTTGATTATCATTAAATAGTTCAGGTATCCGATCATAGATCTTTTCAAACAGCTTAATATGTTTGGCAGTTAAAAGTTGTTGTACTTCACTTTTTTTAACTAAGGGTTTCAATCGTTGTTCTATAAAGAAGGAGCTCCATTCTTCATTTTGAGTATTGCTTTGTGGAATGCTGCCCATAAAATTGTCTTCTTCCAATCCAAATGTATCACTGCTCCTGGAATGCAAGGCTGCAAGCTGTTCACCAAACCGCTTCCAGAAGTCTTCGTTCCGTGATCCTTGTTCTATCCATTCCAATATCAGGAACTGCATACCAGCTTCTTCAAAGAAATCAATAACAGCGGGTACACCAATTACCGATTGCTTCTTCAGCAATTCCAGGCCATTCTTTTCTTTTAATAATAACTGGGGAAATTTAGTAGCAGAATTAGCTTTACAAAAAAATGCAGTCTTTTTACTCTGCACCCGGTAACAATCATTTATGCATCCCCCTCCAACCCTCCTCAATTCAATACTTGCTACTCCAACCGATAACCTTTTCGCCAATATCCCTTTCAATTCTCCACTCTCCATATCTTCCGATAATTATAATGTATCTGGCCCTTAAACAAATCGTAAATAGTAAATCGTAAATCTGCAATCAGCAATCCGAAATCTAAAATCCCTCCCCCAATAAGTCTCTCTCAATTTCCTCCATCATTACTATATCCCCCGCCTCGCTCTCAGAAGGCGTTACATTCATTAATTCCAGCAATTCCATTTTATCAATCGCTTCCTCCACCTGGGGGTCTAATTCACAAATAACAAAAGAGACATTTGATTCATAGAATTTCTGTTGTATTCTTACTATAATTTCAGCCGCTTCCTCCTCGATAGATTTAACAGATGCGAGGTTTAAAACCACATTCTTTATAGTATCTTTAAGTAGATCAAGGAATTGGCGGTTCAAGTCTGCTGCCATATTAGCAGATAAAATGGGAATAATCACTCTGATGACATGAAATTTCTCTTTGGTATCAGTTTTGACTTCCATATTGATTATAGAAAAGACTTAACAAAATTTCGTCTTACTCTGCTCAAAAATATTTTTTATTATTGTATAACGCATAACTATTAAAATGGATAATAATTTTTCCTCACAAGTAAAGGAGATCATCTCATTCAGCAGGGAGGAAGCATTACGTTTAGGAAATGATTTTATCGGGACAGAACATTTATTGCTGGGATTGATACGTGAAGGAGATAATACAGCGGTTAAGATTTTAAAGAGCTTTAACGTTGACTTATACGAATTGCGTAAAGAAATTGAATTGGCAGTAAAAGATAAAACAGGTAAAAACATTGCGAACATAAATAGCTTGCCCTTAACGAAACAGGCTGAAAAAGTGATCCGGGTAACCGTTCTGGAAGCTAAAGCCCTCAAAAGCCCTACCGTGGAAACCGAGCACCTCATGCTTTCCATCCTTAAGAATAAAGAAAACATTGCAACCCAAATCTTAAATCAATTTGACGTGGACTACGATTTATTCAGACAAGAACTTGGCATGGTTAAATCCAACGATGTCCGTTCAGAATACCAGGAAGAAAACGATGACGATTTTGATGAAGAGAAAAAATATTCTCAATCCAAATCGCGTCAGGGCAGTGCTACTAAAAGCAAAACTCCAGTTCTGGACAATTTTGGCCGTGATATCACTAAATTGGCAGAAACCGGCACCCTCGATCCTATTGTTGGAAGAGAGAAAGAAATAGAGCGGGTTTCTCAGATCCTTTCTCGCCGTAAAAAGAATAACCCAATCCTTATCGGTGAGCCAGGTGTAGGTAAAACAGCCATCGTAGAAGGTCTCGCTCTTCGTATCGTTCAGCGTAAGGTATCAAGGGTATTATTCGATAAACGGGTGATCTCTCTCGATCTGGCTGCTCTGGTCGCAGGTACTAAATACCGCGGACAATTTGAAGAAAGGATGAAGGCTATTATGAATGAGCTTGAAAAGAATCGGGATGTGATTCTCTTTATTGATGAAATCCATACGATTGTAGGCGCAGGTGGAGCAAGTGGCTCTCTTGATGCTTCGAACATCTTCAAGCCTGCCCTCGCTCGTGGCGAGCTTCAATGTATTGGCGCTTCTACGCTTGATGAATATAGAATGTATATTGAAAAAGATGGTGCCTTGGATCGTCGTTTTCAGAAAGTTATGGTAGATCCGCCTAGTGTGGAAGATACCATCATCATCCTTAATAATATCAAGCCTAAATATGAAGAATATCATAACGTTAACTACGATAACGAAGCTATCGATGCTTGTGTTAAGTTGAGCGATAGGTATATAACTGATAGATTATTACCCGATAAGGCAATCGATGTAATGGATGAAGTTGGCGCAAGGGTACACCTTAAGAACATTAATGTTCCCCAGAATATCCTTGACCTCGAGAAAAAGATTGAGGATATTAAAGTAGAAAAGAATAGGGTAGTAAAGAGCCAGAAATTTGAAGAGGCTGCTGCGCTTCGTGATAATGAAAAGAGACTGGGTGAAGAGCTTGAAAAGGCAAAAGCCCAATGGGAAGAAGAAAGCAAGCATAAGCGCTATCCTATTGGAGAAGAAGAGATTGCTGAAGTAATTAGTATGATGACTGGCATTCCTGTTAAGCGAATGGTTCAGGCTGAAACTGAGAAGCTTCGCAAGATGGCAGATGATATGAAAAGTATGGTCGTTGGCCAGGAAGATGCCATTTCTAAAGTGGTAAAAGCTATCCAGAGAAATAGGGTAGGACTTAAAGATCCTAAGAAGCCAATTGGTACATTCATATTCCTCGGACCTACAGGAGTTGGTAAGACCGAGCTGGCTCGCGCACTGGCCCGCTATATGTTTGATAGTGAAGATTCCTTGATAAGGATAGATATGAGCGAATACATGGAAAAATTCACTGTATCAAGGTTGATTGGTGCTCCTCCGGGATATGTTGGTTATGAAGAAGGTGGACAGCTTACTGAAAAAGTAAGACGCAAGCCTTACAGCGTTATTCTTCTGGATGAAATTGAAAAAGCCCATCCTGATATTTATAACATCCTGTTACAGGTATTGGATGACGGTCAGTTAACCGATGGCCTGGGTAGAAAAGTAGATTTTAAGAATACACTTATCATTATGACATCTAATATTGGTGTTCGCCAGTTAAAGGATTTCGGTGAAGGTGTCGGTTTCGCTACTGCTTCACGCCAGCAAAGTACTGATGATAATAATAAGGCGGTTATTGAAAAAGCATTAAAGCGTACATTCTCTCCAGAGTTTCTGAATCGTATTGATGATGTTATTATATTCAATTCTCTAACAAGAGAACACATATTCGAGATCATTGATATACTAATGAAAGGAGTAATGAAGAGATTGACAAATCTTGGCTTTTCTTTGGAACTTACAGAAGACGCCAAATCGTTTATCGCAGAGAAAGGATATGATCAGCAATTCGGAGCAAGACCTCTTCACAGGGCAATCCAGAAGTACCTCGAAGATCCTCTTGCAGAAGAGATCCTTAATATGAATATTAAAACTGGAGATGTTTTGGAAGCAGATCTTGATAAGGAAAATGGTAAATTAAAATTCTCCTTCAAGCAGGCAGTAAAAGAAGGCTCCAAAGCTTAATTAGTAATTAATAATTAATAATTTAAGGCAGGTACATACAGTTTCTGTATTTACCTGCCTTTTTTATTTATGATATATTCATTAACGCACTCTATCAAAGAAATTTGTATAGATAAAAATATTTATGGGTTATAGGTTTTTATATTTTTCATTTTAAATTTTTCATTTTGACTTCTCCAGTATTGTCGCCATTTTTGTATTAGAAATGAAGAAGATCATCATTACAATCGACGGTTGGTCCTCATGTGGTAAAAGTACTTTGGCTAAGCAATTAGCTAAGGCATTGGGATACATTTATGTAGACAGTGGCGCCATGTACAGAGCCATTACTTTATATTTTCTTCGTAATCATGTGGATTGGACAAATACTGCGGAAGTTAAAAAAGCACTATCACAGATCTCAATTGAATTTGTTTACAACTCCAAAAGCGAGCAATCAGATATATATCTGAATGGCGAGAATGTCGAATACGTTATCCGCGATCTGGTAGTAGCAGAAAAGGTAAGTGATGTGGCAGCTATAAAAGAAGTTCGCAAATATGCTGTTTCCCAGCAACAAAGAATGGGAAGGCACAGGGGAATTATAATGGATGGAAGAGATATTGGTACCGTAGTATTTCCTGATGCAGAATTAAAGATCTTCATGACCGCTGATAATGAGGTTCGTGTAGAAAGAAGATTTCAGGAGCTCTACGAAAAGAATCCCAATATTACAATTGATGAAGTTAAGACCAATCTCGAAATGCGTGATTATATCGATTCACACCGTGATATAAGTCCGCTCCGCCAGGCAGAAGATGCTATCTTACTAGATAATACCAACATTACCGAGAAAGAACAACTCCAGAAAGCCCTCAAATGGGCCCATCAGCACATCAACCAAAATCAATTAGCCAATTAGCTAACCAGCTAATTAGCTAATCAGCTAATTATTTCCCCTTTATCCCCACCAATTCTACCTCAAACACCAATACGCTTCCACCAGGTATAGGACCATTATCATTCAGTCCATAAGCCAATTGATATGGAATGTAAAATTTGTATTTAGAACCTACAGGCATTAATTGTAAGCCTTCAGTCCATCCTGGTATTACACGGCCTACCGGAATGGTTAACGGCTCACCTCTCTTATATGAATTGTCAAATTCAGTTCCATTAAGTAATGCTCCCTTGTAATGGGCGACAACTGTATCAGTAGCTGAAGGTTTTGGACCTGTCCCTTCAGTGATCACTTCATACTGTAATCCGGACGCTGTAGTTTTTACATTTGGATTTGTTTTGTTTTTAGTAAGAAATGCTTCACCTGCTTCAATATTAGGTTTTGCTTTCGAATTCTGAGCGCTGGACATTATTTTCATAACACAACTATTTGCGGCATTTTCATCCAATAATGGTTTTCTTTTATTATAAACATCTGATATTGCTCTTGCCATCATATCGATATTGACATCTTTCATTCCCTGTTGAGAATAAAAATTGGCTACACTTAGACCTATGGCATAACTGGCTGAATCAACCAGGCTTTTTAGTATTGCGCTTTGCGTATTTTTAGAAGATGTAGTAGATTTTTTTGCTACTGTTTTTTTTGTGGTCTTTTGCGCATAGGTTATCGCATTCACACATAGCAATCCAATGATCAGATATCTTTTCATTTATAAAAGTTGAAGCCGCAAAAATAACTCCAAACATGTTAATACAATTTGAAATCTCAAATTTCAAAATTCGTTCTTCTTGATCTTTGCGTCCACGTACCACTGCAGTTCAAAATTGTAAATACTAAATTGTAGTTCGTAAATTATTTCTTCGCTTTAACTGACAGCGGTATTTTAGCTGATGTTTCAGGCTTCACTACAATTATATCGGAATGCATATCAGGGACTTCCTCGTTCCATATGGTGGCTCTCTCTTGTCATTTTCGTAAATAGAGCCGGCACTATGGTTATTCCTTTTCTTACTGTTTATCTCACGCATAAAGGATTTACACTCGAGCAGGCTGGATATGTTATGGCCGCATTCGGAGCAGGAGCAATCCTGGGTAGCTATATGGGCGGTAGGTTAACTGATAAATTCGGATTTTTTTATGTCCAATGTATTAGCCTTTTACTAAATGGCATTCTGTTCCTTATTTTAGGCCGAATGCACACATTCGTGCAATTCACTGTTTGCATTTTTATTTTAAGCAGTCTGGGCGAGGCATTTCGGCCTGCTAATGCTACAGCGATTGCGGCTTATAGTAATGATTCAAATCGCATCCGTTGTTATTCATTAAATCGGCTGGCTGTTAATCTTGGCTGGTCTATTGGTCCTGCCGTTGGTGGTATTCTGGCTAGTATTAATTACTCCTGGCTGTTCATTGTGGATGGACTAACCTGCATTATCGCTTCATTCATTTTAATGAAAGTGCTAAGGCCTGAAAAAATAGTAAGGCCTGTTAAGGTTATATCGGATGGACTTGCTATTTCAGCTTATAAGGATAAACCATTTCTAAAGGGAATGTTCCTTGTGTTATTAATTGGAATTTGTTTTTTTCAGTTGTTCAGCATAGTTCCGGTTTACTATAAGGAATATCTTTATCTCAATGAAGCTGTTATTGGAATGCTGCTCGCCTTAAATGGTATTTTGATCGTAATGGTTGAAATGGTTCTCGTTTATAAGCTGGAAAATCGAAGCAACGTTTTTAATTATATTTCTTTTGGTACGGTCCTGATAGGACTTTCATTTTTAATTCTAAATATAGCTCCGCTGTTTATCGTTGCGTTGATTTCAATGCTCTCTATTACTTTTGGAGAAATGTTCCTGTTTCCATTCATGAATAATTTTTGGGTAAAGAGAAGTACTCAAAAGAATAGGGGACAATATGCTGCTGTTTATAATATGGCCTTTGCATTGGGAAATGTTCTGGCTCCGGGACTTGCATCTCAGATAGCAGCAAGGATAGGATTTTCAGTTTTATGGACTATCGATTTTATTATTTGCATTGCTGCAGGAATAGGATTTTTATTGCTTAAAAGAACAGGCATTTAATTATGAAAGAATTTAATCGCATTATTCAGCTAAGATGGGCAGATATCGATCCCAATTTCCATGTTAGGCATTCAGCTTATTACGATTGGGGAGCATTTTGCAGGATTGAATTTTTAAATGAGTACGGACTTACCACAGATGTAATGAGTCAGTTAAAGTTTGGCCCTATATTATTCAGAGAGGAATGTGTCTTCAGAAAAGAAATAAAGTTGGGTGATGTAATAACTATATCACTCCAGTTAACGAAGTCCAGAAAAGACTATTCACGCTGGTCCATTCAGCACCAAATAACAAAAGATAATGGATTAGCAGCTGTGCTTTCTGTAGACGGTGCATGGATTGATACCAATCTTAGAAAGCTGGCCACTCCTCCCGAACAAGTCACCCACGTCTTCTCCCAAATGCCAAAATCAGAATCTTTCGAATGGCAATAATTCCAGTACGCTGAAGTTGCCCCTGTATGGGGACAGGGGTAGTTTCTCCCTTAGGGGGATAGGGGGTATTTCTTTGTTGGATAATGTATCAAATGCGTTTCCAAAAGCATTTTAATCACACTATTCTCTTTATAAGGTTGAATAAATTCCTTTATCGTTTCATGCGTTAGCACTTCAACATTCTTCGGCAGATATCCCATTCCAATAAAATTACCCTGTACCACCATTATGCATGATTGCTCATCCTCTGTCAATCCTTTATCTAGCACCAAATAGGAAGGTCTGTGCGTTAAAGATGCAATGGCCTGTAAAACCCGCTTATTATAATTATCTGATGGTTCAATCTTTTCGCAAGCGCCATGACAATATTCTTCAATTATACCAATGCATTTTTCTTTATCGGTTTGTATAAAGCATAATTTAGGACACAAAGAATATTCCCGCATCAATTTTCTTAATACACCATAGCCATCTACTTTATAAT
>JBJMLT010000458.1:0-3953 GCA_045805165.1 Flavisolibacter sp. | reverse complement strand
GGATATGATAAAAAAAGAATATCCTGAAATTATAAAAATTCCTGATCCTGAATTTTCTACTTCGCTTAATTACCACATTCCCGGCCACAAAGGAAATGTAGGCATAATAGCCGCATATACAAGATCCTTTTGTGGTACCTGTAATCGTTTACGCATAACTCCGGAAGGTCAGGTCAAAACATGCCTGTATGATAATGGAGGATTGAATATTAAAGATCTACTTAGAAATGGAAGATCTGATTTAGAGATCGGAAAAGCCATTCAGCATGCTTTCATGAACAAAGCAAAAGATGGATGGGAAGCTGAGAAAAACAAAGTTGAAACCAACGGGTCTTATGAATCCATGGCAGTAATCGGAGGTTGATTTATGAAAGCAATGCATAGCAATAATTCTACTTTCATCTCAGTTGAAGAAGCAGAAAAAATTGTATTGGATCAGGTCAGGGATTATGGTATAGAAAAAGTCAATATTGAAAATGCTGTTGGACGTATTTTGGCGGAAGATATTGTTGCCGACAGGGATTTTCCTCCTTTTAATCGTGTTACAATGGATGGTATTGCCATTTCTTATAATTCTATTGAAAAGGGAATAAATGAATTCAGAATAAAAAATATCCAGACTGCAGGAGAAGATCCCCATACCGTTATTGAACCCGAAGAATGTATAGAAATAATGACTGGTGCCTCTTTACCATTTTCAACAGATACGGTTATCAGTTACGAAGAGATTAAGATTAATAATGGAATTGCAACTGTAGAGACATCCAGAATTACTAAAGGACAAAACATTCACTTTAAGGGAAAGGATAAAAAGCAAAATTCCATTGTATTAGAAAAAGGGAATGTAATAGATGCTATATCCATAAGTATAGCTGCATCGGTAGGAGCAATAGTACTATCTGTAAAAAAAATTCCAAATGTGGTAGTCATATCAACCGGAAATGAATTGGTTGATATTAACACTACACCTTCTGTCACACAAATAAGACAATCAAATAATCATTTGGTAAAAGCCTCATTATTAAAATATGGAATTGATGCTGATCTGCTTCATATTGATGATAATAGTGAATTCATTAAAAAACAATTACAGCATTGTCTCAGGTTATATGATGTAATAATAATCAGTGGTGGTGTATCAATGGGAAAATTTGACTTCATTCCTTCAAGCCTGGAAGAACTTCAGGTGCAAAAGCTGTTTCATAAAGTAAGGCAGCGGCCAGGAAAACCTTTTTGGCTGGGTACACATGCAAACAGGCAATTAGTATTCGCCTTTCCTGGAAATCCGGTCTCTACCTTTTTATGCCTGAACAGGTATTTTATTCCCTGGCTTGAAAAATCCCTCGGAATTAAAAAGAAAAAGATACCGTATGCCATTTTAAATGAAAACATTTCATTTAACCCTCCTTTACACTATTTTTTACAGGTAGCATTAGCATTTACTAAAGAAGGTGAAATTCAGGCTATTCCATTAGAAGGAAATGGTTCCGGTGACTTTACAAATTTGACAGAATCGGAAGCTTTTATGGAACTTCCGGCAGAACAAAATAACTTTATAAAAGGAAGTCGTTTAAGGATCTGGCCTTTTAAGGATTTAATATAATAAACTTCTGGTAATGAATAGCTTCTCCCACCTGGACGAAAAGGGAAATATAAAAATGGTAGATGTGAGTGAAAAATCGGTTTCACTGCGTAAGGCAATAGCCAGAAGCACCGTTCATCTGCCAGATGAAATACAAGCTAAGTTTCAGGATACTGAAATTCATACTAAAAAAGGACCGGTATTTCAAACTGCTATTATAGCGGGAATAATGGCAGCAAAAAAAACCGGTGAACTAATTCCTCTTTGTCATCCGATAGGATTAGATAATTGCTCAATAACAATAAAGTTTAATGAACAGAGTGAATTGGAAATTCTTTGCGAAGCATCCATTACTTCAAAAACAGGAGTTGAAATGGAAGCTCTTATGGGTGCATCTATTGCAGCTCTAACGGTTTACGACATGTGTAAAGCATTAAGTCACGATATTGTGATCAGGGAAATTAAATTACTGTCAAAAACAGGAGGGAAAAATGATTTCAAAAGATCATAAAAGACACACAGATTTAGCAAAACCTTCCCTTGGATATTTTGGTCGGAATGAATGGGCAATAATGGGAACTGATTGTACTACCATTAAAAGCTTATCAGATAAAATTACAGCCGCCTTATCTCCTATTTACAAATGCGCTTATGTAGATGCACATCATATGCATTCAGACGAAAAACAGGTTCTTCCTGGCCATTTGGCCAAAGGAGCAGCGGTTGAATATACCGACCATATTTATTACCACCAGGTTAATACTTCTCTGAACTTTAATTCCTTCCAGAGACGGCAGGTATTTAATGATGTAGATCTTATACTGGTTAATGGCAATCATCATCAGGCAACATCTCAGGTTATTATAATCGATGAACTTAAAAGATCGTCCCTTGAAAAAAGAATTGCACAGCTAAACAATGTTGAACTGATCTTACTGACGGACAATTCAAATGGAGTATTTGATTTCCTAATTCAGCATATCCATGTTGAAAATGATCTGCCTGTGTATAATATTAACGAAACAGACCGGATCGTTGATTTCTTTCTCGATAAAATGTGTAATGCAAAGCCTCAATTAAACGGACTGGTTTTGGCTGGCGGAAAAAGTGAACGCATGGGTATGGATAAAACTGAGATAAAATGGTATAGGAAAGAACAAAAATATTACCTGGCAGATATGATGAAGGAGTATTGTCATGAGGTTTTTATTTCATGTAGAAAAGAGCAGATAAAAAATATAAATCATAAGTATAGTGTTATTGAAGATAGCTTTATGGATCTCGGACCTTATGGTGCTATACTTTCAGCATTCAGGGAAAAGCCTGACAGCGCATGGATGGTCATAGCTTGTGATATTCCCTTAATCGATAGGGAAACTATTTCTTATTTGTTAGAAAATCGTAATTATTCAGTGATTGCTACCGGATTTGAAAATCCGGAGAATGGAAATCCTGAACCATTAATTACAATATGGGAACCTAAAAGTTATCCTGTCTTACTATCCTTTTTAGCGCAGGGATATAGTTGCCCCAAAAAAGTATTGAAAAATTCTGATATTAATTTACTTAAATGCCCGAATCCGGAATCCCTGTTGAATGTAAATACTCCTGAAGAATTAAAGCTGGTAAAGCAAAAGCTTAAGCAAAAAATCACTTCTTAATGGTAGAAGATCTTTCCAGATATTCATGCCAGATGGCACTGCCTGATTTTGGCAGATCCGTACAGGAAAAATTAAAAAGCTCAAAGGTTTTGATCGTTGGACTTGGTGGATTAGGTTGCCCGGCTGCACAGTATTTAACGGCTGCAGGAATTGGAACTATTGGCCTCGCAGATCATGATACAATTTCCATTAGTAACCTTCACAGACAGATTTTATATAATGAATCAGAAGTAGGATTGAAAAAGACAGCAGTAGCTATTAAAAGACTTATCTGTCAGAATTCAGGCATAATATTCAATGAGCATCCTGTTAAAGTACAAAGTGAAAATGTATTGGAAATTGTAAAAGAGTATGATATTATAATTGATGCTTCAGATAATTTTGAAACAAGATATTTATTGAACGATGCATGTGTGTTGTCGGGTAAGCCATTAGTATATGGAGCCATTTATCAGTACGAAGGTCAAATGGCAGTCTGGAATTTGAAAAATGAAGACGGTACTTTTTCACCTAATTACCGTGATCTGTTCCCGGATGTTAACCCCTCACAAATTCCTAATTGTTCAGAAGGTGGTGTTATCCCAACAATTGCTGGTATAATCGGCTGCTTGCAAGCCAATGCTGCAATTAATTTCTTATCTGGAAAAACACACACACTCGCTTCTGAATTATTCATTTTTGATATTCAATCATTGCAGTCCAGAAAGATC
>JBJMLT010000457.1:0-13477 GCA_045805165.1 Flavisolibacter sp. | reverse complement strand
GCATAGGGGCTTTCAGTAATACCGATGCTAAGAATTCACAAATAAATCAAACACTCGATCCAAGGCAAAAGCAATTCTTATATGATATAGGGGATAGCCTTAATAAAGCTTATTATCCGACAATAGCATTAGATACTTTCGCATCCGGTAAAATTCTATATGAAAGGGTGTATGATACTGTAAATAATAGTGTAGATTCTTTTTATAGATATTCAGCCAATCCCGCAACTGCTCATTATTCATTATCGTTCTCAAATGTAGGCCAGGGAAATGGTGATTATGTTCCTGATTTCAATGGAGCCAATGGTAAGGTTTATACATATGTTCCTAGAGTAAATGGCTTAAAGCAGGGACAGTACGATCCTGTATCGATATTGGTAACTCCCAAAAAACAACAATTGATCAGTGTAGGTGCTGATTACCAGATCGATAAGAATAATGCTATCAAAACCGAGCTAGCTATAAGCAATACAGATGTTAATACTTTTTCTTCTAAAGATAAAGGAGATAATACAGGAATAGCAGCAAGGTTTCAATATACAAACTCATTCTTTCTGAATACAGCAAAAAAATTACAGCTAAATTCTTCAGTGGACTATGAGCACGTTGAAGACCGTTTTAAACCCATAGAGCGTTTGCGTTATGTTGAATTTACAAGAGAATGGGGATTGCCTTTAGTTTTAAATCCGGCAACTGAAAATATCGTAAGAGTATCATCGCAATTAAAAGATCCCCGGCAATCAATTACCTATCAGTTCATGACATATCAGCGCAGCGATACTTATTCAGGCTTTCAGAATATTTTACAGCAATCTTCGAATATGCATGGTTGGATAATGAACAATCAGATAGCAATTACCAATTTTACAACCTATTCGGATAAAGGAAGTTATCTGAGGCCAGTTATTGATATCAGCAAATCATTAAAGCAATTTTATAATGCAAGGCTTGGATTTAAATATACACTAGAAAGAAACGAGGTGCGCAACCTGCTAAAGGATACGCTATCTCCCTTAAGCTTTTCATTTGATTCCTGGTCAGCTTACATAAAATCGGATGAAAAAAAGAAAAATAAATATGGAGTTACTTTCTTTACCCGCTCTGATAAATATCCAACTTCTAAAGAATTAACCAAAGGGGACAGAAGCTACAATGTAAATGTTGAAGCTCAATTGTTACAAAGCTCCAGGCACCAGCTTTTATTTAATGCTACTTATCGCGTGCTTAATGTAAATAATAAAATTGTTACTACTCAAACAGATGATAAAACCCTTTTAGGAAGAGCCGAATACCTGATCAATGAATGGAGGGGCTTTTTAACAGGGAATGTATTATATGAATTGGGTACCGGACAAGAACAGAAAAGAGATTATACTTATATTGAAGTACCACCAGGACAGGGCCAGTATACATGGAATGATTATAATAACGATGGCATTCAACAATTAAATGAATTTGAATTAGCTCAATTTCAGGATCAGGCAAAATTCATAAGAGTATTCATTCCAACTAATGTTTTTATTAAAGCGAATTATACCACCCTTAATTATAGTTTCCAAATAAATCCAAAAGCATTGTTGGCAAAAAAAGATATGAATGGATTTGAGAAATTTGTCAGCCGTTTCAATATTCAAACCTCAATGCAAAAAAGCAGAAAATCAGTTTCTAATGGCAATTTTGATTTTAATCCATTTAAGTATGACATACAGGATACGGCACTGCTCACTTTAAATACATCGTTGTTAAATACTCTTTCATTTAACCGATTTTCTACCAAATGGGGTATAGACATAAGTAATATTCAGAATAACGGAAAAGCATTGTTGACTTATGGATATGAAAGTAGAAAGCTTCAGGATTGGGTAGGTAAGGTCCGTTGGAATATGACTGGTGCAATTACTTTAAATGTTAGTAATAAAAAGGAATTAAATGCACTATATACACCTAGCTTCAGTAACAGGAATTATGAACTTCAGATCTACAGTACAGAGCCAGGAATATCCTTTGTTAGAGGAACAGTTTTCAGACTTCAGACAAGTTATAAATTCGAGAATAAAAAGAACAATCCGATCTATGGAGGAGAAAAATCTCTTTCCAATTCTCTGAACCTTGAAACTAAATATAATGTTCTCCAGAATAGTTCGATAACAGGCAAATTCACTTATAACAATATTCAATACGGTTATCCTGCGAATACAACAGTTAGTTATATTATGCTGGATGGATTACTCCCTGGAAGCAATTACTTGTGGTCTGTTGAATTTACCAGGCGATTGCTCAATAATGTTGAGATCAATTTTCAATATGAAGGCCGTAAACCTGGCGAATCACACACCGTTCATGTAGGCAGAGCTGCCATAAGAGCAATATTTTAGAACTAGGATTACTAGGAACTATGATTCCTAAGATTTTAAGGATTAGTAGGAAAAGACGGATTTAATAAGTCGGGAGTTTATAAATTATAAGCCGCTCAATTCTCCCATTAATGGTTAAAATCCGAAAAGTCCTAGTTCTACACATTAAATCTAAAATGCATTACATCTCCATCTTTCACTATGTATTCTTTCCCTTCTATCCGAAGTTTGCCGGCTTCGCGGCAGGCTGCTTCTGAACCAAGAGAAATGAAATCGTTATAGCTGATGACTTCAGCTTTTATAAATCCTTTTTCAAAATCAGTATGGATAACGCCAGCTGCCTGCGGTGCTTTCCAACCTACATGAATGGTCCACGCTCGTACTTCTTGTACACCGGCTGTAAAATAGGTAGCGAGATTCAATAGTTTGTAAGCAGATTGGATCAATCGGTTCAATGCGGGTTCTTTCATTCCGTATTCTTCCATGAACATGTGTTGGTCTTCACCATTCTCCATTTCTGCAATTTGCGCCTCAATGTTATTATTCATAATAATAACCTGTGCATTTTCATTTTTAACTGCTTCCTGCAAGGCTTTTGAATAAGCATTCCCGGTATGCATTGAAGGTTCATCAACATTTGCTACATACAATACCGGTTTACCTGTTAAGAGGAATAGATCAGCGATTGCCACTGATTCAGATGTAGATAAACTCAGCTCACGAATATTTTTTCCTTTCTCCAGATGTTCACGGCACATTATTAGTACTTCCAGCTCGGATTTTAGTTTAGGGTCTACTCTTGCCTGTTTTTCAACTCTTGAAATTTTTTTCTCTACACTTTCAAGATCTTTTAATTGTAATTCCGTATCTATAATTTCTTTATCGCTAACAGGATCAATAGATCCCTCATCCCGTAAAATAGTTTCATCCTCAAAGCAACGTATGACGTGAATAATAGCATCAACTTCTCTTATATTTCCAAGGAATTTATTACCAAGGCCCTCACCCTTACTTGCACCTTTTACTAGTCCGGCTATATCCACAATCTCTATCTGGGTAGGTACAATCCTATTGGGATGAACTAATTCAGCCAACTTATTTAAACGCTCATCAGGTACATCAACCAATCCTATATTGGGATCAATGGTGCAAAACCGGTAATTACTTGCCTGAGCTTTTGCACTGTTGCTGACTGCATTAAATAAAGTGGATTTTCCTACATTTGGTAAGCCTACGATCCCTGCTTGCAATGCCATTCAATTTATTATTTACGATTTACTATTTCAGTTTGGATTTAAGTAAATAACCTTCAACCAGGAATATTTACCGGGGCGCAAAGATAAGTATTGAAGCTTTTATTTGTCAGTTAAGCTCAGGAACGTTAACAACCCATTGATTCAGGTAATCCCTTCCTTTAATATTAGCGGCTCTCCATCTGAGATTAAATAATCCACCCATTAAAACATTAATATTTGTATATCCGGAGGATGCCAGAAGTTCTGCTGCAGAAAATATCTCAGGTTGAGTGGAAAAGGCATATAAAATTATTGGAGCATTTTTGGCAACGTTTAATTGTGAAGGATCAGTTTTAAGATCGCTGAATGGAATATTGATGGCATTTTTAATATTACCTATGTTTCTCCAGCTGTCTTTAGAATGATTGAAAAATTCTTCTTTCGTTCTTATATCTATAATTGCTGCATCTTTATTTGATTTTACCAGATCGGATAAATAATAGCTATTGATAAGAGAATAGGGAGTGGTTTTTATCCAGCCTCTTCTTTCAGTTTCTGGCAGTTCTGAATTATACATTTCCAATCCATCAAAAAGAACAGATAGATTATGAAAGCCTTGTTGAGTTAAAAATTCTGCAGCTTTTATACTTTCATTGCCATCTTCATCAACTAAAAGTACCTTACCTGTTTTAGGGATCAATGATAGTTTTTCGGATAAGAGACTTGAAGGTATGTTAATAGAATTCCTGAATTTACCCATAGAATTTTTTATTTCATTATTCGTTATAGATCTGAATGAGGAATCATCTCTTACATCAATGATAATGTATTCATTCAGGGAAGAATGAGATAATTGCTTGGGTGAAACAAACGTGAATGGCAAATTGCTTCGGACAAATAACTTATTGCAAACTGAATTTACATCATTGATACGAAAGGAAGTAAGTCCGCCATTAATATTAAACACCTTTGTAAATCCACTGTCTGCGAGCATTGCAGATGCTCTTCTGCTTCTCTGGCTGTGGGAGCAATATACGAATACAGGTTTGTTTTTATAGCTGGAAAGGTCATTTAGGTGATGAGGTAAATCTCTTACGTCAATATTTATGGCATTACTTATATGCCCAATATTATAGTTCAGATAAGTCGAAGAATCATTATATTCTCCTTTACTGCGAACATCCAATATTAAAAAACCTGGATTTGCCTGAATGGCCTGGCAAAGATCTTCCAGATAAACTGCTTTATATTTTACATTATCGTACTTATACTGTGAATAACAAACAGAAAACAATAATGTTAGAATGCTAAATGCAGATAATTTTTTCATATTAAGAATTAAGTTCAAAAGTCGATAAAATGTATTACAAAGAATTTTCAAATTGATGAAAGGAAGAAACCACATACCACCGGTCCTCTAATTACTAATTCCAAATACCCAATCCCCAATTCCTAACTCTTTCCACTATATTAGTAACCGAAAATCAATTCTATGGCTTTAACCAGGATCTGGGGTTCGTTTATTATTATATCAATACTTGTAGCTCTAATAAAAATAATGGCTACAGATAATAAGATGGTTTTCAGTTCCATGGTTACAGGCAAGGCAGGTGATACAGTTCGCCTGAGAACTGCTGATACTACAGTTTTAACAAGTCAGCAATTAATGAAGTTGGATTCTTCAAAATTTCTGCAGCTAAGTAATAGTTTTATTGCTCGTACGCCAGACCACAGATTGCAATATTTTCAGATTCAGTCGGCGGATGGCATAATTGAAACATGTAAAGGGGCCGTTACTATCAGTTTTGGGCTGATAGGTATCATGGCTCTTTTCATGGGGTTTATGAGTATAGCTGAAAGGGCAGGAGGCATCAGGTTATTATCCAGGATCATTGGTCCTTTCTTCTCACGTATATTTCCGGATATACCAAAAGGACATCCTTCCATGGGTCATATGGTCATGAATTTTTCTGCCAATCTTTTAGGATTGGATAATGCAGCTACTCCTTTTGGATTAAAGGCAATGGAAAGTTTGCAAGAGTTGAATCCAGACAAATCGGTTGCCTCCAATTCACAAATCATGTTCCTTTGCCTTCATGCCTCAGGTTTAACCTTGATTCCTGTGACAGTAATTGCAACCAGGGCTGCTCTTAGAGCTCATGATCCGACAGATATTTTTGTGCCATGCATGATTGCAACTTTTTCTTCTACAGTTGCAGCGTTATTGATTGTTTCTTTCAGGCAAAAAATAAACATTTTCCAACCGGTAATACTTGCCTGGATTGGTGGGCTGTCCGTTATAATTGCTTTGTTGGTAGTATATCTTACAAATATTCCAGCAGACCGTGTTCAAACAGTATCAGGATTATTAAGTAATAGTATAATCCTGTTAATTTTTCTATTGATTGTTTTAGGGGGTCTATATAAGAAAATAAACATCTTCGATGCATTCATTGATGGAGCTAAAGGCGGTTTTGATATTTCTATTCGTATAATACCTTATCTGGTTGGAATATTGGTTGCGATCAGCATGCTTAGAACAAGCGGAACATTTGATGCCATAATTGATGCCGTAAAATCCATCTTCTCCGCTGTCGGAGCAGATACAAGATTTGTAGAAGCATTGCCTACAGCATTAATAAGACCACTTAGCGGAAGCGGAGCGAGAGGAATGATGATAGCAACCATGCAGGCTCATGGTCCGGATTCATTTGTGGGAAGATTATCGTGTATCCTTCAGGGTTCTTCAGATACTACATTTTATGTTATAGCAGTTTATTTTGGTGCAGTTTCCATTAAAGACACAAGATATTCGTTAGGTGCTATGCTATTCGCAGACCTTGTAGGCATAATTACCGCTATATTGGTTTGCTATTTGTTCTTTGGATAAGTGAGAGAACGAATTAATAATTAAAATAGCTTGTATATTATAATGCCTCTTTGAATAAGGTCTCTAGACAGTCTACTGTGAACTGTGGACTTAATACTAATCTTCAAATCTTCAAATTACCTTATAGTAAACCTTGCACTGATAGCAACTGCAGCAGGTTCGAAGCTGAATTCTTTTGCAACGTTCAACTCTGGTTTCCAATCAAGGGTTAAGTTTAAAGTAATGTAGGGTGCTTTATAATCAAGACCAACTACTCCCTGTAATCCAACATTACGATCACTTCCGAAACCTATATAAGCACCTCCGCCCAAAAACCAGCTAAGTCCTTGAGGACCAAAGGACCGGTGCTTTTCTAATAAAACCCCAATTGCAATGGGGTCGAAGGAAAGCAAAGCTTCAACCGCCGTTTTTTCTGTAAGGAAATATTTAAAGGTGACGGCATTATTAATGGCGGGAGGACGACTGCTTAATCTTACTCCTATAGCCATTTTATAAGTTTGAGTAGAAATATAAGCAGATGGGGCCGTTACTGTTGTATCCTGAGCGTGTAACTTATTTAAAAGAAGTAAAAATACAATCAGTTGAATTCCGGTCCTTTTCATACTTTGTTTTTTGGTTAACGATTGTCCATACTACAAATTGTAATCCAGTTCGTAGCTTATGGTAACTATCTGTTAAAACACTAATGAAAAAGAAGCGGAAAACTTACTGTGCTTATTCAAATAATTCATACTTCGTCTTAGGCCTTCGCGCTTCCAGCCACCTGAATTTTCCTAATCTCATTTCAGAAGGGCTCTTTTGTTTTATAGGGTAATAAGTTCCTTTAAGATCGCTGCGAAATACTACTTTATATAATTCACCTTTATCAAAAAATATATCAATGGCATCACTTTTGGTCTGATTCACTCCGGTAAAGGCGCTATCCTTATCCATTAAAAAATAGATCGATTCTGCCAATCCTTTTGCCCTTACAGAATCGATCGTGCCTTCTTTAAAAAAGCCATCCATTCTGCTGGATTTTATCTGGTTATATACACCTTTTTGCACTTCACTTACCATGTAGCTGTTATCCACTGCTTTAAAACGTTCCGGCTTTTTATTTTTCGTATATAGATAAATGGTATCTCCTGTTATTTGACTTTTCCTACTCCATACAACAGGATCGTAATACAAGTGAAAAATTGAATCTTTGAATGAATAAAATAAGCTATCGCTTACTGCCTGGGCCGAGTCGGAATATACACGTACATTCCGGTAAGCTTCAAAATATCTGTTCGTGCTGTCTTTTTCTTTAATGCCTGATTGCTTCAGCGTGTCCTTATTTTTATACAAGTCGGATAAACGGGCAGAAAATAAAGTGTCTCCAGAAACATAAATGGAATCTTTCTCCTGCTTTATGATCATAAGCGGTTTTTTGGTAGCCAGGAAAGCATCCGTCTTTTTGTTTGCGAATATCCGGTTGGCAAGTATATTAATTCCTTTAGCAGTATCTATTAATACTCCTCTTCCTTCTATTTCAATTACTCCTGTAGAGTCATCGTTAGCTATTCGGTCACCTATTACCGTCATAGAACCATCTTCAATGGTTGTGCGCTGAGTAAATTGAGCATGCCCTCCTTTTAGATCATAATAGCCTTCCCGAGTCCGAATTACCCTTTTAGAACTATCTCTGATGTAAGTATTTGCAATAAATCGGGCGAGTTGGGTTTGAGTATTATATAAAAGAGAATCTGTTTTCAAATAATAGGCTGGATCTTTAAGCTCTACATTATTCTTAAAATAGATATCCCTAAGATCAGCATAATAAATTCCTTCGGTACTGGTAAGAACAGATTTTTTATTTACCAGCTTTCCTCCTTCGTGATACGTACCTATCTTATTGGTTACGTCATAATCCAGATTATTTGTCGTTAAAGTAGCATGTCCATCACTCAGGTTCACGTTACCCTTCAGGTAAGCCATTTTGGTATTCGTTAAATACTTCAGATAGTCGGAATATACATTGATTGTATCATTATCTTTTATATGTACATGGCCGAATGCCTCAAACAAATGAGCAGTTCCATTTATAATGCAGCTATCGCAGTAAAAAAGTGTAGAGCCTTGTTGTGCTTCCACATTACCTGTCAATATCTGTACTTCATTATTTGCATTAATCTTTTTAAAGAAAAGGTTTTTAGCATTAATAATATGGACAGGTTGTGAGGAATCTTTTGCAGAACCCTGGGCAAAAAGGATTTTACCAGAGAAAAAGAGGGCAATGATCAGAACAAAAAAAAGCCTTGCTTTCATTATTTATGTCTTACCGGTACACTATCCTTTGCTGCCGGCGAAGTTAAAGGCTCACTCTTGCTTTTGCCCCCAAAAACTGAAATATTAACGTAGCGTTTTGGGTGAGCGCGAATGTCATCTAGTAATATTTCTGCACTTAGGGCAGTAGTATTTAAACGGTTGGCTACACCATTAAGCCGGTCATAAAGTTGCCTGTCGTTCATTAAAAGTCCCAGCGATCCGCTGTTTGTATTAAACTTGCTGATCGTTGTTTTCAGCTCATTGATCGTAGATTGTAAAGCAGCAACCGTTCCATCTATATTTGAATTGGCAAGCTTGGAGGTTGATACTTCCATATTACGAATAGTACTGCTTACGGCATCATTATTTTTTGCAAGATTGGAAGTAATGGAACTTAAATTGCCAAGCGTCTGAGCCAAGGCGCCGGTTTGAGTATTCAGTAATTGTTGCAATTCGGCAGTAGCTACCATCAGGCTACTTATCGTTGTTCGTAAGTTATTTTTAGTATTAGGATCAAAAACAGAAGACATTGTACCAACGGCCATCTTAATTGAATCCAATGTTTGATTTACTCTTACAATAGTAGGAGATAACTGTGTTTTAAGATCTCCCAGAAGCCCCAGGTCAAGCCGTGTTGAAATAGTATCGCCGGATTGTAAATACGAATGAACGGTACCTTTTTCAATATTTATAAAGGAAGCTCCTACGATAGCTCCATCAATAAAGGCTACAGAATTTGTTGGAATGTTTACTTCACGTGTAAGATGTATTTCTACCAGTATGCTATTTACTTCTTTATCCTTGGGGCCAAAATTATAAACTGTTCCAATGGGAAGTCCGTTGATCTTTACCTGGTTTGATTTCTCCAGCGAACCAATATTCTTGAAAACAGCAAAGAGTACCGGAGTCTTTGAAAATAGGCTTTTCCCTTTTAAAAAATTAAATCCCAATACAAGTAATATGATAGCTATTATAGCGAGTAAGCCTACCTTGGTTTCATTGCTTAATTTCATGAATAATTATTTTCTGAGCTACTAGTCAGTCAATTAAGGCTCAAAATAAGCAATAAATTTTCAACCTAATAGCTTCTGATTGTAAAGCAGGAAACAAGCTTTAAAAAACCATACCATTATTTCGGAGCATTATTTATTCGCAGGTTTTTTTCCTTATCCGCAACAGCATGTAAAAAGGAACTGGTTGATTTATTATCATCCCTAGAAGGTGGTATTTGAGTATTTAGTCCATTAGGACTGGCACTCTGTTTCTTTTGCAGATAGGTCATATAATTGCCCAATGCATTTGTTATACATCGCGCTATTTCTGTTTGTCCGGTTTCACTATTCAGATAATCTTCTTCCTGTGGATTGGTAATAAAGCCGGTTTCAACCAATACACTTGGCATTGCTGTAGCCTGAAGTACCCAAATACCAACCTGGCGCTGGTGGGCCCCCTGGCTTACGCGACCTACATTAGCAAATTGTTCTTCAACCAGGTTGGCAAGAACAGAACTGCGTCTTTCGTATTGCTTGGTCTTAACAAGAGATAATGCTACGAATTCAGGTGAGTTTACATCTATAGGCCCATAATTTTCCTGGTAATTTTCTTCGCCGAGCATGGGAGCATTTTCCCTCACAGCAACTTCTTTATCTTCCATTTTGTGAGCTCCCCAGATATAGGTTTGCGTTCCTTTTTCTGTAGTATTTGGAGTTTCATAATACCTATATTGAGGTACTTTTTTTGTAACCCATCTTTTACGTTTGCCCTTGCCTACTCTCAGGCGTTCTTTTCTATAGCCTAAAAACTGCCGGTGCTGAATAGGTGGCATTGCATTCACATGAATTGAAATAAAAAGATCACCTTTATTGCGATTGGCAATATCAGCCCTTTCTTTCAGGCTGGTTATATATTTTGTAGGTCTGGTTTCTACGATCCTGATCTCAGGATATTGTTCAGAGATCATTTGTACCAGTTTTTTAGCTACTGCAAGACAAATATCATCTTCATGTGAATAGGCACCTTCGGCGCCATTATAATTCCCATTAGGCATAATGCCATGGCCTGCATCAATTATTACAGTTCTTAATGTTTGTTGCTTTCCTTTAATTGGAGTAAAGGAGTACAGGGTTACAGAAAATAAAATACAAATGAGAAATAAGCTTTTTTTGATCATATCGTTCTATGGTCTTTCTTGTAAATATTGTAAGGCGTTGAAATTACGAACATTATGGTATTTAATTGTTTAAAATGAAGTTATTGTTTATTGTATGGTAGTATGAGTAGTATTAGTGGAATTAGTAGTATTGGTAGTAATGATTGTATTGGTGGTATTAGTTGTATAGGTTAAGAATCGTCTAATAGCACGTATACTACTAATACTACCTATACTAATACTACTTCCCTCCATACTTTCACATAATCTTTAATATTCAATCGTTTACTTTTGTTACCGCCTTATGACCCAACTGCCCAAAATTAGATTAAAAAGGATCTTTTTTACCCTTGCTATAGTAGCAGTTGGCATTGCCATAACGTGGAAGGCGGAAGCATTGCATATTACTTCAAAAGGAATTTACACCAATTTAACAGACACTATTCCATTAAGAAGATCTGATTCCTCAGCCATAACAGATTCTACTCCTACTCAAAAAATAGATACGTTCAATTTAAAGATATCAAAGGATACTTTAAATGCTCCGGTTGATTATGAAGCCGCAGACAGTGCTGTATTGCTAGTTAAGGAGAACAGGTTTTTTCTTTACGGTAAAACAAAAACAGTCTATAAAGATGTAACACTGAATGCACCTAAAATTGAATTCAATCAGCAAACGAATATATTAACAGCATTTAATTCAAAAGATAGCCTCGGTAATGTAATTACCAGAGCTCAATTTCAGCAAGGCTCGCAGGGATTCCAAAGCGATACTATAGAATTCAATTTTAAAACACAAAAGGGACTTACAAGAAATACGTATACGAAGCAGGATCAGATGTTTGTTCAGGCAAATGTTATTAAGAAAGTTGACAGTAATACAACATTCGCCAAAAGAGTAATAATGACAACCTGCGATTATGATGAGCCTCATTTTGGATTTGTTGGTAACAAAGCGAAATTTATTAATGGAAAAGTGGCTGTTACAGGTCCTATTCATCCTGAGTTTGAAGGCGTACCCATACCCATTTATTTGCCTTTTGGCATTTTCCCATTACAGAATGGCCGGCATTCCGGATTGCTACCTCCCACTTTTGCGGATAATGAACAATATGGTATTGGGTTGGAAGGGCTGGGTTATTATCATGTATTGAATGAATACCTGGATATGACCCTTCATGGCAACTTATATTCTTATGGTGGATGGAGTGGCAATTTAACCACCTCTTACAGGAAGTTATACAGGTATACCGGATCAATGAATTTAAGTGTGCAGCACACCAAGATCAATTTTAAGGGAGATCCTGACTTTAGTGTAACCAATACCTATTTTGTTACCTGGAGCCATAGTGTGGATCCTAAAGCGCGTCCAGGGACAATTTTTTCTGCAAGTGTGAATGCGGGATCTACTAAGTATAACCAATATGTGGCGAATAATGCCATGCGTCCTTTTGAGAATAACCTGGCTTCCTCTATTTCGTATTCTAAATCGTGGGCAGACAAACCTTATAATCTTACTCTGAGTGCTAATGAAAGTCAGAATAGTAATAATCACCTGATCAATCTTACTTTACCTGATGCTGGTTTTACTGTTTCCACCATTTATCCTTTACAACCTAAGGAACCTGTTGGTCCACCTAAATGGTACGAAAAGCTGGGTGTAGGTTATACCGGAATTGCACGTAATCAGGCTTCTTTTTATGATACTGCTCATACAGGCATCAGTAAATTGTTTGATACATTGCAGGTGGGAGCACAACACAGGCTTCCGATCAGTTTATCATTGCCTCCGATAGGACCCCTATTATTTTCTCCATTTGTATCATATGAAGAAACCTGGTATTCCCACGAATATGGATATCGTTGGGATACAGCAAAACATGACATTGATACTATAAACAGTAAGAAGGGATTTTTTACAGACAGACAGGTAAGCTTTGGTATTGGATTGAATACTGCTATATATGGAACTTATCAATTCAAGCACTCCAGATTAATTGCTTTAAGGCATGTGATCAGGCCTACATTTAGCTTTAATTATAAGCCTAATCTATCCGCAGGCAATTATGATCTTATAATGGATGACAGAGGGGTTGTTCATCCATATTCACATTTTTTGGGAAATATTTTTAGTCCATATCCTTATGGAAAATTTGGAGGTATTTCTTTTGGAGTGGATAATAACCTTGAAATGAAATGGAGAAGTAAAAAAGATACAGGGGCTGCTGCCATTAAAAAGATCCGGTTAATAGATGGATTCGGATTTACAAGTGGCTATAATTTCCTTTCTGATTCATTAAAACTTCTGCCATTTAATCTTTATTTAAGAAGCACACTTTTCGAAAAGATCAATATTACAGCTCAGGCACTTTTAGATCCTTATCAGCAAGGTGCTTCCGGACAGGACATAAATAAGTATCTTTTTCAGGGTGGAGGCTTTCACTTAGGACGCATTAACAGCGGTAGTGTTGCAATTTCAACTTCTTTTAAAAGTAAGCCAAGAGATGAGAATAAGCAGCCCAACCCGGTAAGCACCCGTCAGATAACAGATCCGGCT
>JBJMLT010000456.1:0-16618 GCA_045805165.1 Flavisolibacter sp. | reverse complement strand
GTAATTGTAGGTCAACGTAAAAATTCAAAAAGCTGGGATAAAGCCGTACGTGATGGTTTTGTTCCGGGAGAAACATTGTTTGATATAGAGGAAGCATTGCAACGCGGTACCATCATTTGTTATTTGCTGAGCGATGCTGCACAAATACAATTATGGCCGACCGTTAAAAAACATTTGACCCCGGGAAAAGCACTTTACTTTTCTCATGGATTTGGAATTACTTACAATGATCAGACAGGAATTATTCCTCCCCCTGATGTAGATGTTTTCCTTGTTGCTCCCAAAGGATCAGGAACTTCTTTACGCAGAATGTTCTTACAAGGACGCGGATTAAACAGCAGCTATGCTATTCACCAGGATGCTACCGGCCGCGCATTTGAACGTGTAGTAGCATTAGGTATTGCAATTGGTAGCGGTTACCTGTTTGAAACGAATTTTAAGAAAGAAGTATACAGCGACCTTACAGGTGAGCGTGGCACTTTGATGGGCGCCATTCAGGGAATCTTTGCAGCGCAATATGAAGTATTACGTTCCAAAGGACATACACCTTCCGAAGCCTTTAATGAAACAGTTGAAGAATTAACCCAATCATTAATGCCTTTAGTTGCAGAAAATGGAATGGACTGGATGTATGCTAACTGTTCTACGACTGCACAAAGAGGTGCTCTTGACTGGTGGAAAAAATTCCGTGATGCAACTGCACCGGTATTTAAAGAATTATATGAAAGTGTAGCAGCAGGTAAGGAAGCAGCTCGATCTATTGAAAGCAATAGCAAGCCTGATTACAGGGAAAAACTGGAAGTAGAGCTTAAAGAATTAAGAGAAAGTGAATTATGGCAAGCTGGCAAAACTGTAAGAAGCCTTCGTCCGGAAAACCAGGAGCCGGCGTCTAAGGTGGAGGAGAAGAAGTCATTAAGTCATGAAGTCATTTAGTCATTTACATTTAGTCATTTCATTTAGTCATTTGGTCATAAAGTCATAAAGTCAAAGGGGAATTAGGAATTAGGAATTGGGAATTGGGAATTGGGATAACGCGATTCCTGAACATTGACTATTGATGATTTACGATATAATTATGGATACAGTAACAAATACCTCACTGCCGCGCCTTAATTTTCAACAGGCGTATGACAGGCTTAAACCTGTGGTGAACAGAACACCATTGGTGTTTAGCCATACTTTGTCAAGAAAATATAAGAGCAATATTTATCTTAAAAGAGAAGATCTTCAGGCAGTACGTTCATATAAGATACGTGGTGCGTATAATATGCTAAGCAGTTTACCTCCGGAACAATTAAAAAACGGAGCGGTATGCGCCAGTGCCGGAAATCATGCACAAGGTTTTGCATGGTCATGCAAAAAGCTAGGCATACATGGAGTAGTTTTTATGCCAAGCATTACACCGGGACAAAAAGTATATCAGACCAAAATGTTCGGAGAGAATTTTATTGAAGTAAAGCTTACAGGAGACACTTATGATGACTGCGCAGATGCTGCTAAAAAATATACCGCTGAACATGGCATGACCTTTATTCCCCCGTTTGATGATTTGCGTATTATTGAAGGACAGGCTACTGTAGGAATTGAAATACTTGAAGAACAATCTGACATAGATTATCTGTTCCTTCCTGTTGGAGGAGGAGGCTTATCATCAGGAGTAGGTACCTATTTCAAAACATTTTCACCAAAGACACATATTGTTGGCCTGGAGCCTGAGGGAGCACCTTCTATGACGGCTGCATTTGAAGCAGGGAAACCCGTTACCCTTGCCAATATAGATGGATTTGTAGATGGTGCGGCTGTTAAGAGAGTAGGCGAAATAACTTATTCGATATGCAAGGACGTGCTGGATGAAATTCACCTGGTTCCTGAAGGAAAAGTATGTACAACAATTCTAAAGTTATATAATGAGGATGCACTGGTTGTTGAACCAGCGGGAGCTTTATCGATTGCTGCTTTAGATGATTTTGCTGAACAGATAAAGAACAAAAAAGTGGTTTGCGTTATATCCGGAAGCAATAATGATATTGACCGGATGCAGGAAATAAAAGAAAGATCGCTGCAATATGAAGGCTTAAAGCATTATTTCCTGATACGCTTTGCCCAAAGGCCAGGCGCATTGAAAGAATTTGTTAATCATGTATTGGGACCAAATGATGATATTACCCGATTTGAATACATGCAAAAGCACAACAAGGAAACGGGACCTGCTTTGGTAGGCATTGAGTTACAATCGAAAGAAGACTATAAAACCCTGATTGAAAACATGGATCATTATCATATAAATTATACAGAATTAAATAAAGATGACAACCTGTTTGGCTATTTAGTTTAAGAAAATAGCAGGTAAACCATGTTTTTTTCAAAAATCGTTTTATATTTAACACATAATGACAAACACAAACGCATTCCGTGGTTTTTATTTTTATTTCTATTTTAAAATGGAGCCGGGATGCTTTTGTTGAAGAATTAGTATAACTAAACAACATAAAGAATCCCGGCTTAAGGCCGGGATTCTTGTTTTAAGTATGGCACTAAAAATATCTATACAGGGATTTGAAGGCAGCTTTCACCAGGTAGCAGCACAACAGTTCTTTGGTAAGGATGTGGAAGTTATAACCTGTGCTACTTTTAGGGAAGTAGTTAAGATCGCAGGCAACAAGCGTGAAAGTAATGGAGGCGTTATGGCGATTGAAAATTCAATTGCCGGAAGCATTCTGTCCAATTACAACCTTTTGCAAAAAAGTAATTTGAAAATTACGGGAGAGATCTATCTGCAGATCAGGCAAAATCTTCTTGTGAACCGTAATGTGCATTTAAAAGATATCCGGGAAGTACACTCCCACCCTATGGCCATTCAGCAATGTTTTGATTACCTGGATAAACATAACTGGAAATTGGTAGAAACAGAAGATACGGCCCTTAGCGCTAAACATATTCATCAAACACATAGCAAGCACATAGCTGCGATTGCAAGTACACTGGCAGCAGAATTATATGACCTGAATGTTATTGCACCCAACATTCAGTCTATGAAAAATAATTACACAAGGTTTCTGGTTTTGCAAAGAGAAGATCTGGCAGATCCGGTTGAAGGTGCCAATAAAGCGTCGGTGAATTTTCATACTGACCATTCCAGAGGAAGCCTGGCTAAAGTATTAACGCAAATTGCGGAGCGCGGAATAAACCTAAGCAAGCTACAAAGCGTTCCAATACCAGAAAGTGAATGGAAGTATAGCTTTCATGCAGATATGGAATTCGATTCTATGGAGCAGTTTGAAAATGCAATCAAACTGGTAAAGCCATTGACGGAAGAATGCCGTGTATATGGTATATATAAAAAAGGAAAAACAATATAAAGCAAGGAATGGAATTAACATTATCAAATAGGTTAAATGGAATTGGTGAATACTATTTCTCTCAAAAGCTGAAGGAGATTGAAGAATTGAATAAGCAGGGAGAAACAGTGATCAATTTGGGCATTGGGAGTCCAGACCTTCCTCCACATCCTGATGTAATTCAAACATTATATACAGAAGCGTTAAAGCCAAATGTTCATGGCTATCAAAGTTATAAAGGAGCAGAAGCATTACGTAAAGCCATAGCCGCATGGTATTTAAATTGGTACCACGTTGAATTAAATCCTGCCACTGAAATACTTCCCTTAATAGGTTCCAAGGAAGGCATCATGCATATCTGCATGACCTATTTGAACGAAGGCGATGAGGTATTAATACCTAATCCGGGTTACCCAACTTACAGAAGTGCCGTACAACTGGCCGGAGGAAAATGTATTGAATATGAATTAAAGGAAGAAAATAACTGGTTTATTGATTTTACAGAACTGGAAAAAACAGATTTGAGCAAAGTAAAGTTGATGTGGGTGAATTATCCGCAAATGCCAACCGGACAATTACCAACTAAAGGATTCTTTGAGCAATTGGTTGCGTTCGGCAGAAAACATAACATACTAATCTGTCACGATAATCCATACAGCTTTATTTTGAATGAACATCCTATGAGTCTTTTATCTATCAGCGGAGCAAAGGCTATAGTGCTGGAGCTAAATTCATTAAGTAAATCACAGAACATGGCCGGTTGGAGAGTAGGGACCTTGTGCGGAGCTAAAGAAAGAATTGATGAGGTGTTGCGCTTTAAGAGCAACATGGATAGCGGCATGTTCCTGCCGGTTCAATTAGCAGCATCTAAAGCCTTAAGCCTGGGAAAAGATTGGTACGATGAGGTTAATTCAGTTTACAGAAGCCGAAGAAAAATAGCGTATGAATTATTAGATATGTTGAATTGTACGTATTCAAGGGAACAGGCGGGCATGTTCTTATGGGCAAAGATCCCTTCAGCATTTAAAGACAGTTATTCACTAAGTGATGATGTTCTTTACAAGGCAAGAGTATTTATTACGCCAGGCGCCATATTCGGATCCGCTGGATATGGATTTATAAGAGTAAGCCTGTGCAGTCCGGAAGAAAAATTCACCCTATCTATTGAAAGAATAAAAAACAAGTTGAATAAATAGCATGACAGTCACAGTTGTAGGACCAGGATTAATTGGAGGCTCATTTGCTCTGGCAATGAAGGATAAAGGTATTGCGCAAAAAATAATTGGAGTAGAAAGCAATCCTGAACATAAAGAAAAGGCCCTGTCACTTGGAATTGTAGAGGAAGTTTTAGAATTAAATGAGGCTATAGAGAAATCAGATCTGATCATTTTAGCCTCTCCTGTAGATTCTATTATTCAATTGTTACCAAAAGTTCTTGATAAGGTAAACAGGCAGATAGTAATGGATGCAGGGTCTACCAAGGAAGCAATAATAAATGCAGCAGAAGGACATGCGAAAAGAGGCCGTTTTGTAGCTACCCATCCTATGTGGGGAACTGAATTCAGTGGTCCTGATGCTGCTGAAAAAAACGCGTTCGTGAATAAAGCAACTGTGATTTGCGATAAACAGAATAGTGATGCCGATGCCGTTGAACTGGTAGAGTCGATCTACCAGAAATTAGGCATGCATTTGGTATACATGGGCGGCAGCGATCATGATCTGCATGTGGCCTATGTAAGTCATATTTCGCATATTACTTCTTTTGCCCTAGCCAATACGGTTCTGGAAAAAGAAAAAGAAGAAGATGCCATATTTGAGCTCGCAAGCGGTGGCTTTGAAAGCACTGTAAGACTGGCAAAAAGCAATCCATTAACATGGGCATCTATCTTCATGCAGAACAGGGAGAATATACTTGATGTATTGAATGAACATATCAGTCAGTTAAGGAAATTCAAAGCCTGTCTTGAAAAGGAAAATTACCAGTACCTTGAGGAATTGATGATGAACGCTAATAAAATAAAAAGAATTTTAAAATAAAGGGTTACTTATTACCAAATAGAATATGAATAATTAACCTGCTATAAATTAATTATATACGAATACACTGTTAAAATATGATCATGCAAGCAACACAACCAAATACTGAAAAAAAGACATTGGAACAGGTATGGAAAAAGAGACCTCTTATCATATCTGGTCCATGCAGTGCTGAAACAGAAGAACAGGTGTTGGAAACCGCGCAGCGGCTGGCCAATACCGGTAAGGTAGATATGCTACGTGCAGGCATATGGAAACCACGTACAAGACCTGGAAGCTTTGAAGGAATTGGTACAAAAGGATTAGCATGGATGCAGACTGCAAAAAAACAGACCGGTTTACTTACAACAGTAGAAGTTGCTACCGGGAAGCAGGTTGAAGATGCCCTGCATTTTGGAATAGATGTACTATGGATAGGCGCCAGAACCACCGTAAATCCATTCAGTGTTCAGGAAGTAGCAGATGCTTTACGCGGAGTGAATGTGCCTGTATTGATAAAAAATCCTATCAATCCTGATCTTGAATTATGGACAGGAGCTGTTGAAAGAGTATCTAAGGCTGGAATAAAAGATATTGGATTGATCCATAGAGGATTTTCAGCTTATGGTAATACGGAATACCGCAATGCTCCCATGTGGCACCTTGCCATTGAAATGAAGAGAAGAAATCCGGAATTGCTTTTTATCAATGATCCGTCGCATATATGCGGACGCAGGGATATATTGCAGGAAGTAGCTCAAAAAGCAATTGATCTTGATTATGATGGATTGATCATTGAAAGCCATATTGATCCGGACAAAGCATGGAGCGATGCTAAACAGCAAATTACTCCTGAGCGCTTATCAGAAATGCTGAGCTCGATCATATGGAGAAGAGAAGATGTAGCTTCTGAAGCGTATCATGCAGCATTAGAGAAATTGCGTAACCAGATCAACCACCTGGATGATGAATTGATGCAGTTATTAAGTCAGAGAATGAAGGTAGCTGAGAAGATTGGTCAGTATAAGAAAGAAAATAACATTACTATTTTACAGACCAACCGTTGGAATGAAATACTTGACCGTGCTGTAAAGCAGGGAGAAAAAGTGGGCCTAAGCAAAGAGTTCATTACGAAGTATCTGGATGCTGTTCACCTGGAAAGCATTAATCATCAGACGAAGATCTTTAATTCTTAAGAGATTTGAAATTTGAAATTTAATATTTGAAATTAGAAGGAAGCTGGTAACTATAAGTTCCCAGCTTTTTCATTTTACATTTTAAATTATTAATTATTTAAAAAGAACTTCTTTACCAGTTCTGGCTGATTCTTTTGCTGCCTCGAGAATACGCACTACCTGCATATTATTATCCAATGAATACAATCCATATTTCTCTATTGTGATCTTCCCTCTCACCACCTGGGCTAAATAATTAAAAGGATCTTCGTAAACGGGAATATCTTCTGATGATACATTAAGCTCATGATCTTTTGCATCAGATGAATTCCTTAATCTCATTGTATGGTTATTCAATGCTATAATATAACCTTTGTCTCCATATACTTCCAGGTCCTTTCTACCAAACGGCCAATTCCATGAAGCCTGTATAATGCATTGGGATGTTGGATATTTTATAATTATGGTTGCTTCATCTTCAACTTCAGGATATATACCGGGCTTAAAATGTTGTGTAACTCCTATCACTGAAACTGGCTTTTCTCCTTTTAAAAAATAAGTGATCATATTAGCTCCATAACATCCAAAATCTACCAGTGCTCCTCCCCCATTCTGAATAGGATCAGTGAGCCATTGAAAGAATTCTTTATTTACATTTATTTCTTTTGGTCCCTGATGTCCATCATGAAATACCACCTTTCTGATGTTACCCGCATAATTGCTGTCATTGATCAATTGCCAGGTCTTTGCAACTGAGGGATACCAGGATGTTTCATAATTGGTCAGCAATTGAATATTATATTTTTTAGCGAGAGCTTCCATTTTTAAAGCATGATCTAAATTAGCTGCCAATGGCTTTTCTACCATTACATGAATATGTCTTGGAGCGCAGGCCTCAACAGTTTCCATATGCTGATAGATAGATCCGAAGGCTACTACTGCCTCGGGTTTTGTTTCATCCAGCATTTTATTAAGGTCATTATAGATCAATTCCTTTTTAAATCCATATTTCGCAGCATATCTTTCTGCCAGTTCTTTATCAGGTTCAAAAATGCCAACCAGCTGAATATCTCCTTTATCTTTTCTGCTTAATATCCATACTACATGGCCATGGGTTATTCTTGCTACCGCAATTCTTACCGGAGCATTATTAGAGCTTTGAGCATTAGCATTCAGGGAGATATTGGAAATAAGCAAGAGAGAAAGAATGGTTTTGGTAATTAAAGATCTCATAGTCTTGTCCCAATTAAAAGATTTAGCTATTTATATTTGGTCGCAATTCAGTTTTCCTATCACCAACTAATAATGCCAATGAATAAAATGTAATTCTTACCAGGTCTAATAATGTATACTATTAACATTTATCCAGCGCATATAATATATCATTGAGTATATCTTGTTTGTCTTCCAACCCAACGGATATGCGAATGAGTCCGGGAGTAATATTCACTGCCTTTCGTTCCGCTTCTGTAAGCTTAGCATGCGTGGTGCTGGCGGGATGAGAAGCAATGGTCTTAGTATCACCCAAGTTAGCTGTTAGGGAAAGCATTTGAAGATTATTTAGAAAGGACCTTCCGCTTTCCAATCCACCTTTTAATTCAAAGCAAAAAAGTCCACCACCATTCTTCATCTGTTTAACAGCAACATTATAACGCGGATGGGAAGGCAGGAAAGGATATTTTAACCAGCTTAATTTTGGATGCTTTTCCAGCTTCTGCGAAAGATATAAGGCATTGGAGGCATGTCTTTCCATACGCACATCAAGCGTATCTACCGCTTTACTTAATACCCATGCATTAAAAGGTGACAAGGCAGGACCTGTGGAGCGACAGAATAAATAAATATCATGAATAAGATCTTTTCGTCCAACAACAATACCCCCTAATGTACGACCCTGCCCATCGATCCATTTGGTGGCAGAATGCACTACCAGGTCTGCGCCAAAATCAATGGGTCTTTGATTAACCGGAGTGGCAAAGCAATTATCTACGTTAAATATCAGATTGTATTTTTTAGTGAGTCTGGAAACTGTTTCAAGATCAATTATGTCAATACCCGGATTCGTTGGCGTTTCCAGGAAGATCATTTTGGTATTCGGTCTTATGGCTGCTTCCCAAGATGATGGATCATCTGCCGGCACATATGTATATTCAATACCATACCGGGGAAGATATTTGGTAATGACCGTATGAGTGCTTCCAAAAATGGCATTACAAGATAAAAAATGGTCACCACTTTTCATTAAAGCCATGAATGAAGCAAATACTGCACTCATGCCGGATGCTGTTGCAAATCCATCTTCCGCTCCTTCCAGTACACAAATCTTATCTATGAATTCCTGAACTGTAGGGTTACTGAACCGACTGTAAATATTAGCATCAGTTTCATCTGCAAAAGCCGCTCTCATATCTTCTGCATTGTCGAAGCAAAAGCTACTGGTAAGAAATACCGGCGCTGAATGCTCCATTTCATCTGTTCTGGGTGTGCGTGTCCGTATAGCCTTGGTAATTGGGCTTTGCTCCATGATCTTATTTTTAAGATTAGTTTTTAATTTCCGAAACTGTAACATTCCATTCAATGGCAGCTCCTGCTCTCCTTAATGTTTCTGCCACTGAACAATATTTTTCAACTGAAAGTGTACAGGCTTTTTGAGCTTTGTCAGGATCAATTTTCCCTTTCAGGATAAAATGCATATGGATCTTTTTCCACAGGGAAGGCTCTTTGCCTTTTTCTCTTTCACCTTCGATCTTTATTTCAAATTCATCCAGTTGCTGTCTTTGCTTCTTTAATATGGAAACAATATCTATGGCACTACAACTTCCTAAAGCCATTAAAAGAGTTTGCATAGGCCGCACGCCAAAGTTAGTGCCTCCATTCTCAATGCTTGTATCTGTCTGCAAAGTATTTCCATTTTCATCCTTTGCCTTGAAACCATAATCACCCTGTACCCTTTGAAGCTCAATCCGGACCATTATTTTTTTTGTAAAAATAACTGAAGCAAGTGTTTACTTTACGGTTTGAAAAATAAGATGAACTATTTCCATTACCGGCGGCCATTTACACTTGAGAGCGGAGAGGTACTTCCGGAAATTACTATTGCTTATCATACTTATGGACAATTGAATGACAAAAAGGATAATGCCGTGTGGGTGTGTCATGCATTAACAGCAAATTCAAATGCGGAGGATTGGTGGAAAGGTGTTGTGGGTACTGGTACTGTTATCGACCCCCAAAACTATTTTATTGTTTGCGCAAATATATTAGGCTCCTGTTATGGAACTACCGGTCCGCTCAATATCAATCCCACCACAACCAAGCCCTATTACAGCCAATTTCCATTGGTAACAATAAGGGATATGGTAAAAGCACACCAACTATTGCGGGAGGAACTGGAGATACAGAAGATCAGATTATTAATGGGAGGAAGCATGGGAGGCTATCAAGCACTTGAATGGGCGCTGATGGAACCATCCTTAATTCAGCAATTGTTTCTTATTGCTACGTCTGCAAGAGAAACGCCCTGGGGAATTGCGATACATACTGCCCAAAGGTTGGCTATTGAAGCTGATGGGACGTGGAATGAGCCTTCTCCTGTATCCGGACAAAAAGGACTGAAGGCGGCAAGGGCTATAGGGATGATTACTTACCGAAGCTATAATACCTATATTTTGACTCAAAGTGAAACTGATCTGAACAAGGTTGATAAATTCAAAGCGGCTTCTTACATCAACCACCAGGGCAATAAACTGGTAAATCGCTTTAATGCTTATAGTTATTGGTTCTTAACCAAATCGCTCGACAGTCATAATATTGCCCGGAGCCGTGCTAATTCCATTACTGAAGCTTTACAAATGGTAAAGCAACCCACGCTTATCATTGCTATATCATCTGATGTACTTTGTCCACTTCCTGAAATGGAACTATTATCAGCTCATATTCCGAATTCCACATTTCATATTATTGATTCCACGTACGGACATGATGGGTTTTTGGTAGAAACGGAAATTATTTCGAGGCATTTAGAATTATGGTTGACAGATGGCTGAAGACAGTTGACAGTTGACAGTTGACAGTTGACAGCAGACACCGATAGCTGATAGCTAATAAATTAAAATTGATGAAAAGGATCGGACTTATTTCAGATACACATAATTATTTGGATGATGCAGTATTTAAGCATTTTGATAAATGTGATGAAATTTGGCATGCGGGTGATCTGGGCACAATTGAAATTGCTGAAAGGTTGCTATCCTTTAAACCATTGAGAGCAGTTTATGGAAATATAGATGGCTATGATGTACGGAGCGTTTATGCTGAAAAACTTATCTGGACCTGTGAAGAAGTGAACATATTTATGATCCACATTGGGGGCTATCCGGGAAGATATTCAAAAGGAGTAAAAGAGGAATTGATAAAAGAACAAACAAAGCTATTCATCTGTGGTCATTCTCATATTCTGAAAATTATTTATGATAATAAGATCCATTGTTTGCATATGAATCCTGGCGCTGCAGGAAAACAGGGATGGCATAAGGTGCGAACGCTAGTTAGGTTTGTTATTGATGGAAGTGAGATTAGGGATTGTGAGGTTGTGGAGTTGAGTTAATAAGTTGATAAGGAGTTAACCGCAGAGAGGCAGAGAAGCAGAGGGAGGCTTAACCGCGAGGACGCGAGAGACGCGGAGTTGGTTTTATTAATTATTAATTATTAATTATAAAACTGTTTCTTGCTAATGTTTACTAATTACTTTAATGGACTGTGCAATGGGTAACTTCAAATCATCATCTTTTTTTTGTCTCAGGTTCGTTAGAGAAAATTGTATACCGATAAATACTACAATTAAAATTGTAATAATTGAAGTATTGAATTTCAATCCGGGTTTTTTAATACCTGTAAAGTAAAAGGCAGGAGTAAATACAAATAAACTTATAAATAGTGTAATCAACCATAATTCGGAAGCAAGGCTCGAATGTTTTAAGAGCAGGAACATAGATATTAAATACAATATACCTACAACCGTTCCACAATAGATCAACAATTTTTCTGAATTAAGTTTCCTTTCTTTTGCTTTAACGATTCCTAAAAGAGGCAATAAAACTATAATTGCTATTATAAAAGCTAAATAAATACATATGGTCGCGGGCTCTTGCCAATTTATTATTTTAAAAAAAGAACCAGTTAAAAAAAGAGCTGAAGAAATTAATCCAGTTAGAGTCAATAAAAATTTCATTACATTACTATTTTTAAAGTTTATTAATAGTGCTATATCAGATTCAATTCCTCTTAATCCAGTTTTATAAAACTGAGTTATGATCTCATTTACAACAGACTCAAAATTTTGATCATAAGTAAATTTATTTTCTATCAAACAACATATATGATCCAGAAGACTTGATTTAAGGCCTTCACTTTCTATGCCTTCTATTTCAATTTTATTTCTTATATAATCAATTTGTTCCTCTGTTAGCGTATACATTATATAGTCTTAATTTTTATACTTAATAATTGAGCCATAGTTGACATAAAGTCTGTCATTTCCTTAACCTTTTCTTTTGTCTCCTTTTTACCATCATGACTTAAAGAATAGTATTTTCTGAGCCTTTTACCTATATATTCATTTTTCGTTGTTACAAAACCTTCGCGTTCCAAAATATGAAGTAACGGATATAAGGATCCTTCCGTTATCTGTATCCTGTCCTGGCTAATGTTTTTAACCATTTGTGTCATTTCATAACCATACATTTTCTTATTATCTGCTAAAAGTTTGAGAATTATGGTTTTAAGTGTACCCTTTAATAATTCAGAAGAATAAATCATATAAATAAACAATATTGAAAATATACATAGATAACCGATGCATAGTAAATATATGCATATATATTTTAATTCACAAACAAAATTCATCCCAAAAAAATTTGACATCTATTAGGATTATAGAGTTCTTTTAAATTTTAATCAAAAAACTGTGACGAATAATAATTATTCAATCATGAATATGATCTGCGGATTGTTTGGCTTCTTTTAGGGTATGATCGAGGCCATAGGCTCTTTGGTAATTTAGTTTTGCTTCTTTTTTATTTTCCATGGCTTCCTGGGTTTTGGCCAGCCAGAAATAAAAGTCTGCAGTGGCGGGAGACACTTTCAATGCGAGAGTAAATACATTTTGGGCATCGGTATATTTCTTCTGGATATATAAAAGCTTGCCCTTATCTAAATACGAATCCAGAAAATTATAGTCGTGAGCAATAGAAGCATCATAATTCTTTAATGCCTCTGATGGATTATTTACATTGACAAAATAGGTTGCTTTTACATAGTAAGCCCTTGCTACTGTTTCAGTACTATCTTTTTTAATTAAAGTATCAGCGAGCGAAATAGCTTTTGCATTTTTAGAACTGGCATAATCATAAGCAAGGTCATAGGCAAGATCTTTGTCCATCGGAGCATAGGAATATGCCTGCTCCAAAACAGAGAGTGCTTCTGAGGGCTTATTCTGTTGTTTAAGCAAATCAGATTTCAGAACCAGAGCATCCAATTGCTTTGGAAAACTTTCCAATATGCTGTTACATATTGCAAGGCCTTTTACAGGTTGATCCTTTTGCTGATATCCTCTGGCCAATCCTATTTTCAGTGCTATACTATTTGGAAGTTTTTTTAATGCACTTTCAATAAAAGCAATAGCAGTATCTGTATTTTTTTGCTTTAATACGGTGATAATGCTTAGGGCATATTCTTCTTTAGGATTGAGTGACCAGGCCTTGCGAAGGTCAACCTCGGAATAGCCTATCTGGTTATTGCTATAGAGAAGTCCGGCCCTTCTGTAATACAGATCAGAATTATTGGGAGCCATTTTTATACTATCTGTGATCTTGTCATAAGGCGGTTGGGAGAACAGGGAATTGCCAGCCTCATTAGAACAAGAAGCCAATAATAGTATAATGATCAAAGAGGCGACAAAAGAGGTCTTCATATTAGAAAGCTGAAATATTTTACTGCATAAATAAGACTAATGATGGAAAACCATTATGTTATTCTATGGGCAAACTTATTCAGTAGAATTTATTTTTTGGCCTAATTAGTTGAAATCTCGATGATTTTTTGTTTTTTAGCTAAGCATTAACTGAATCCTATGAAATCAAAACTGATCGCATCTCTATTTATTCTTGTCTTATTTAACAGCTGCAGCAAGGATGCTATTGTAAATACTATTACTGGTCCGGAAGCTTTTCATAACAGGGCCGTAGGCGCATCTGCCAATGAATTATTAAGCAGTTCCACATACACCAGCTTAAAAGTAGAAGTTCAGTACATGAGCGGTTATGCTCCTGACTCCATAGCTCTATTGAACCTTAAAAATTATCTTACTTCTTACCTGAATAAACCTGATGGCATTACAATTGTTACTAAAGAAATTAAGCCATCTTCCAATCCATCACTAACAATCGATGACATTACATTGATTGAATTACAGAACAGGACTGTTTATTCGAATTCCAATCAGATTGCAGTATATATACTTTATACGAATGGAGAATATGCAGATAGTAAAGTATTAGGTGTGGCTTATAGAAACACCTCAGTCACTCTCTTTGGCAAAACGATTAATGATAATTCGGGCGGTGTAGGACAAACCAGTCGCACGAAGCTTGAAACTACAGTTTTGGAACATGAAACGGGACATTTGCTTGGGCTGGTAGATGATGGGTCTCCTATGCAGACACCACATAAAGATTCAACCCATGGATGGCATTGCAATAATCAAAACTGCCTGATGTATTATTCAACAGAAACCACAGATGTATTAGGCTTTCTGGTGACGGGCGTCATACCTCAATTGGATACAAATTGCATTAATGACCTTAAAGCCAATGGCAGCAAGTAAATTTGATTTAAGGGAAATGCTGTTGTAGTTTTGGTTCTTAACCAAAATCAGCGCATTATGGATTCTACATTATATTCTGTCCTTGTTCATGTACATAGTGTAGGCAGATGGATCGTACTATTACTTCTTTTATTTGCCATATTCAATAGTATGATAGCAGGTAACAGGCCGTTTATCCGTACTGATGCCCGTGCCGGTTTGCTGCTGGTGATCTTTGCGGACCTGATGTTTCTGATTGGTGCAGCATTATGGTATTTTGGTCCTAAAGGTTATAAATTAGTTGAAGCAGCGGGTGGTATGACTCCTTTAATGAAAGATCCATTCTCACGTTTTTTTGCAGTGGAGCACCTTGTGGGAATGCTGATAGCTATTATACTTATACATATAGGTAAAGCACAGGGCAGGAAGAAGATTGGAGACAAATCTAAGCATAGAAGAACACTTACATTTTATCTGCTAGCATTGCTTATAATACTTGTTTCTATTCCATGGCCATTTAGACTTGTTGGAGCTGGGAGTCATTGGTACTAATGAGGGAAATGGCTGAAGTTTGAGGTTCTTTAGGTCGAAGATTCTTTATTAAGTGGGGATGGGTGCATTTCTATTTAAGTAAGGATACAATTGATGTACATTTTCATGATACATATTATGTAACTAACTGGATTTCGTTTTATAGTTTTCTGATCCTAATAATTTCTACCGGGTTTTTTCCTGAAGTTTTGTTCCTTACAAAATTGGAGACTAGCTACTAATCTTTATTAAATTAATTTCTCAATTTAGCTTCTGAATGACAGAAAGCCATTGATGTATAATTATATAATTGTTACAATTGATTGTTACAATTGTAAGAAATAGAGCATTAGTGCGTACATTTCAACAGCTATGAAATTCGCTGGTAGAGAAAATATATATTTAATAAGAAACGATTTTATTAATTGTAAACATGACAATGATTTTTATGCGGCCGAAATTTATTTTTACGATTACATTCTTTATAGGTATTCTGTTTAATGCGGAGTGTCAGCAAAAGATTAATTCTAAAGAAAAAGCTTATAGTGAAGCGAGAGTATGGTCCAAAGAAAAAGCGTGGAACTGGTATCGCGACCATCCCTGGATCGTTGGAGCTAATTATATTCCGCATACTGCCATTAATCAATTGGAAATGTGGCAAAGAGAGACGTTTGATACTGCTACCATTAACCAGGAATTAGGCTGGGCAGAACAAATCGGTTTCACTACTCTTCGTGTGTTCCTGCATAGCCTGGCCTGGAAACAGGACCCGTCCGGATTTAAAAAGCGCGTTGGCGTATTTTTAAGTATAGCCAACCGACATCATATACAACCCTTATTTGTATTTTTTGATGATTGCTGGAACAAACTGCCCAGACCGGGATTGCAACCTAAGCCAAGGCCAGGTATTCATAATTCGGGATGGGTTCAGGATCCAGGGCAGCCAACTTCATTCAATGTTAGTTATTATCCTTTACTGAAAAGATATGTGACTGATGTATTGAAACAATTTGCACATGATAAACGGATCCTACTTTGGGATCTATATAATGAGCCTGGGAATTCTGGGAAGAAGGATTCTTCCTTAGTGCTATTAAAAGATATTTTTGAGTGGGCAAGGTCAGTACATCCTGACCAACCATTGACGGCAGGATTATGGGATTGGACATTGGAAAAGCTTAATCAATTTCAGCTAACGAATTCTGATGTGATCACCTATCACGATTATGAAGAGCCACAATGGCATTTGCGTGTGATACAATTACTGAAAATTTATGACCGTCCGTTAATCTGTACCGAATACATGGCGCGTACCAGAAACAGTACACTTGAAAATACATTACCGATTTTGAAACAGGAACATGTTGGAGCAATTAACTGGGGATTTGTTTCGGGCAAGACCAATACTATTTATGCATGGGATACTCCCATGCCAGATGGAAGCGAACCTAAGGTGTGGTTTCATGATCTTTTCAGGGCAGATGGAACTCCGTATAGATTGGACGAAGTGGAACTGGTAAAAAAATTGACTGGGAAGTAACTGAAAAAATAAAGTATTAAATATCCCGATGCAAAAGATAATTGTGATATTATTTTTATTCTTTAATATCTATTATTCATCTTTTGCACAGTCGGAAAAAGTATCATCTTTTTTCTTAGTACAGTACAACAGAACTATTTATGATGAGACATTACGG